>QKFE01000021.1 GCA_003252225.1 Kiritimatiellales bacterium
ATACGCCGGAATTACCAACGAACAGCGTGTGCTTATTGTACCAAAGAGAACCGTATCCACTGACCTCTGCCATATTCCCGTCTGCTCCGGTGTCAGTACCGATTAAACCAATACTGTCATAAAGACGGGCCCCATTCAGGATCTGCATTTTATTGTAATCACCTTTTTGCCCGACATGAACATTCAATCCGTTGGTCATAACCGAACCGTATCCTGTCACAACGAGCGTGTTGTACTTGGCCCCGGCATATTCTCCGATAAAGGTGTTTTCTTCCGTCTCGGACAGCCCTCCGCCTGTTATCAGAACCGAGTTATACGAACCATTTTGGCCAACGACCAGATCCTCATCGTTTTCCCACTCGGAGTATGCCCCGCTGATCAACAATGTGTTCCGATCCGAATTCGCGCCAATAATTCCCCCATCCGTTAATACATATGCCCCGTCAAGAACCGACATGCTGTTGCTGTGTCCATAATCCCCCACAACGATATAACCGGCATCAATAGACGTTCCTCGATCCGATATGAGAAAATCATTTTGAACAGCTCCGGAAGCAGCTCCGACATATAACCCTCCTCCTACATAAATTGAGCCGGAATTGGAGACAACCAGACTGTTATCAGAACCTTCATTACCAACAACCAACTCGACATAGTTACTCCAGAGAGATCCGCTTCCCGACACAAGAACCGAGTTGGAGTCAGAACCGCTAAACCGACCGATATCACTCCATACGTCCCTCATAAGCGCCCCGGAAAGAACCTCCACCCTGTTTTCGGCATTGGAGTAACCAACAGCGGTAAAGGGATCATTCGTCCAGGCGCCTCCGCCACTGAGAATCAACCGACTCATTCCGTCCGCAGTAGAAATAGTATTCGAAATACCTCCTACAATCTCTATCTGCTCCATCAGGTTTGAAATCGGCCCCATCACCTCAAGTGTCGACCTTTTCCCCCAAACAAACCCATCTGCTTCTGCATTCATCCCCTGAACGGAGGTAAGCCAGCCGCCTTCATTCAAATAAATTGTGTTGTTTCGGTGGGTATTGGTGCTGACGATGGATTCCGCAATAACCTTGCCGCCATTTTCAATTGTAAGTGTATTGTTTTGGTTTGTTCCTTCATACGTTCCCAGAGAGAGATTGCCCGCTTTCCAAACCGTTCCCGAACCTGTCACAAGAACATACGAGTCAACGGCATTTGTTGCCCCGATCATAGCAGAAGAAGAGCTGACCGTTGCCATGTTCGAAATAATCAAAGATGACCCAACGGTATTATCCCCGACAATCAAGTCACCTAATGATGCGGTTGTATTGCTTCCGTCGATCAGAACAGAACTGTTCCTAGCACCGTACATGCCTATACTTGTTTTGCTGGAATTGAACGATCCCCCATTAAGAACCTCCATTCTATTGCTTTGGCTGCCATTCGCCCCAAGAATCAACATCCCGCTGGAAGTAAAGACTGACCCCGTTCCTGAAACCTGAATCAGATTGCCGCTTCCGGTGGAGGCAGTACCGACATAACTTGTTACTGCGAAAACGTGGCCGCCATCCAACACGGAAAGCGTATTGTTCTGCCCGCTGTCACCAAAATACAGATCTCCCCGGTACGGGTTCTGAACCTTGAATTCGCTCCCGGCTCCGGTTACGGTGATGCTGTTATTTACTGAGTTATGGGCAAGACTGTTGGTAACAATAACAAGGTTTGTTCCCGACCAAAAATAATCAATATCGTCAGTCGCAACTCGTGCTTCCCAAACATGGATATTCGCGCCGTTCGAGATGATTACGGAATTATACCCATTAGTATCCCCAACCGTTAAGAATTTATGCGCATCATCAAGCCATGTGGCATTTTCCCCCTGAAAGATTAAGGTGTTCCGATTGGAAACATACCCGTTAAACCAGACTGAACCTGTGACTTCCAGGGTTGAGTTTGAATTATAATGGAACCCGGAATTATACAGGTCTGCATAGCCATCAATTTTCAGCCAGCCGTCACTGTCTAGATCGAGGTCGTTGCGGATATCCAATTGGCCGCCCACAATGACTTTCCCTCCGTTCGTGATCGTCAGGCTGTTTCCACTGTTTTCCTTTGTCCCGATGACCATATCGCCGGAATTATCCCACAAGGATCCGGCCCCGCTGACAAGAACGGAGTTGTTAAACGCCGCGTTTTCAAAACCGATATCCCCGCGGGCGCTGGTGACTTTCGCGCCGTCAAGAATCTGAAGGGAGTTATTGTCGCCTTTCTGGCCGATAGAGAGGGTGTCGGTATTCTGCCACCAGGATCCGGCACCGGTGACAATGACGGAGTTTCCAACCGAACCTTCTTCGTTGCCGATATAGCCGTTCGCGTTAATCGCGTGGCCGCCGTTGGTGATAACCATCGAGTTGTAGGAACCGTCGTTGCCGATCACAAGCACGGCGTTATTGGTCCACGACGAGCCGGGGCCGGAGATTAAAACCGAGTTGTAATCGGAACCGAAGAGTTCACCGACAATCCCGACGCCATCGAAAACAGAACCGCCGTTGATGATTTCCAGTCGGTTCGATGCGGTCTGGTGCCCGACCGTGAACTGAAAACCGGCATCCCTCCCCGCCGAGGTGATAATGTTCGTGACCCCGTTCTCAATTGGATTCGGACTTACCTGAGCACAAACTCCCGCAGCCAGACCGGCTGACACAACACACAACGCCATGGATTTCGTAGACTTCCTCATAGCTCATTCCCCTTCATCTGATCTCTTCCGGTGCATCCTAGCGGTTCCCATCGCCGCATTAAACTCCAAAGAGCTGTAAATAATAGCAAACTTTACGCCAAGTCTTGCGCGCAATCGGGAACCTATCAAACGGTACCGAAAGAGGCAACCGCAGACCTGCGGTCTAATATATGGAGCAATCTTACCTTTCTCCACAGATTGCTCAGATACGCACAGATTTCGGTGATTAATTTTTTGATTCGTGTTGCCGTGTGAAAACAAAGCGTTTCTGTGGTAATCCTGAAATCTATGGATTTAAACACTCCGGATCGTGATGTTACGGAAAATCGTCTAATCGACGCCCATCAGGTATATGAGCAGCCGTTTTTGATCCAGCGAGAGGACGTCTTTGGCGGCAATGAAATAGTTGATGCGGTTATCGAGCGCGAGGGCCGCGAGGTCGGCGAGCTGCAGAATGAGCGGGTCTGTTTTGGCGGCGTCGGGGGTGGCATAAAAGAGGGCGGTCTGGAGATCGAGCAGTGTGAGGGCGACATCGCGCTCGACTTTGACCTCGCTCATGTTGAGCCTGGCTTCGAGTTCGATGAGCTTTTTCTGCTGCTCGATCGATAGGTTGAGCGGCAGGTCAAACAGATCGGGCTGAAGGTATTCAATGTTTTGATAGGGCACCGAGGCGTTGGGTTTGAGCTGGGCGAGCATCTGCATTTTCTGCTCATCGGTCAGTACGTTTTTCGCATCGAGAATGATCTGCACTTTGGTTCGGATGAATTCGCCGTAGAGCCCGCTCAGCTCTTTGAGGATTTTATTGACGCGCCCGGAGGATTTTTCTGCCTCGGCTTCGTCATCGAGCCGCCCCTCGCGCTGGAGTTCGAGCGCCAGATCGGTGAGTTTGTCGCGGATCAGGCTTTGGAACATGGCGGCCTGCTGGATGTATTCGGTTGAAAGGTTTTCAAGCTGCCCTTTCTGTTCTTCGGACAGCTGCTGTGCCGGGGCTGAAAAAGCCAGGAGTGCGGCGGCGATGATGGTTAGTGTCTTTTTCATTATTCCTCTCTGTTTTCTGTCAGGGTGATAGTTACACGATCCAGTTCGCCCGAATAGGGGAACGGGTCTTTATAAATTTTGGATACCTGTGTGCCGGTGTCGCAGCCGATATCAAAGGTTTCGGCGAGCGAGTAGGTGCTGATGTGCATGGCCGGCATTTCGGTTTCAGCGACTTTTTCGCCGTTAATGAACAGTTCGCCTTTACCGCCGAATTCAACGGTTTTGGTGAAGGCGAATTTTACGTCGTTTCTGCCTTTTTCGAGTTTGGGCGATTTCAGGGTATAAAACACGCCGTCGAGATAGTTGTAGTCGTAATAGATGCGCCCGTCTTTGAGAAAAAGGGTGAAGCCGCCGGTCATGCCGCCGACGGCGACAATGACGCCCTCTTCGCTGCCGTCAATAATGTTCAGCGTTGTTTCGATGGTGTGCGAGCGGTTTTTAACGGGGGCGGATGATTTTTCGGCGATACGCACCGCGCCGGGCGCAAAATAGGTATAAACCTTTTTATCGCCGAAGAGGCGGTCCTGTTGTTTGGCGAGGCGTCGGATCATATCGTCGTAAAGGGGGTAGACGTTGTATTTCCAGGCCTCTTCATCAAAGATCTGTTTCAGCGCATCGAGTTTATCCGGATAGGTTTTTGCGAGGTCGGTGCTTTCGGAAAAATCCTCGGCAACGTGGTAGAGCTCCCAGACGTCTTTGCTGAAATCGTTGGTGACGTTCAGATCCCACGGCATACGGTTGGCATGCAGCGTTACGGCCTTCCAGCCGTCGGCATAAATGGCGCGGTTGCCGAACATTTCGTAATACTGCCTTGTTTTCGCGTCCGGCGCGGCAGCGTCATTAAAGGCATACAGCATCGACGTGCCGTCCATCGGCTGCTGTTCAACGCCGTGATAGGTTTCCGGCATTTGAATTCCGGCGGCTTCGAGAATGGTCGGCGCGATGTCGGCAATGTGGTGGTATTGCGTGCGGATTTCGCCTTTGGCTTCTATCCCTTTCGGCCAGTGAACCACCAGCGCATCGTGCTGGCCGCCGCGGTGCGAACTCTGTTTGAAGTAACGGAAGGGCGTATTGCCTGCGGCGGCCCAGCCGGCGTGGTAGTGGACATAAGTGTTTTCGCGGCCCCAGTCATCGAAATGCCGCAGGTTTGCATCGAACGGGGTTTGCAGGCCGTTGAGCACGTAGGTTTCATTAAAGGTTCCGGCGAGTCCGCCCTCCCCGCTCGCGCCGTTATCCGACGTTACAAAAATCAGGGTGTTTTCCAGTTCGCCGATCCGCTCCAGCGCGGCAACGACGCGGCCGATCTGTTCATCGCAGAATTCCAGCTGGGCGGCAAAAGCCTCCATTTGGCGGGCATACAGCCGCTTTTCATCCGCGCTTAATGTATCCCATTCGGGAATTTCGCCGATCCGTCTGGTTAACCGGGTTCCTTTCGGGACAATCCCTTTTTCAATCTGGCGAGCAAGGATTTTTTCGCGCGCTTTGTCCCAGCCCATATCAAATTTACCGCGCCATTTTTTAAGAAATTCATCCGGCGCGTGATGCGGCGAGTGCATCGACCCCGAAGCCCAAAGCATCATAAACGGCAAATCGGGCTTAATCGATTTATGGCCGGTGATCCACTCAATTGCGCGGTCGGCCAGATCTTTGTCGAGGTGGTAGGATTTGCGGTACGGCTCCGGCGAATGGTCGTTCCACATCACCGGCACAAACTGGTGGACGTCGGCGGCCATAAAGGTGTAGGCGTGCTGGAAGCCTTCGCCGCTCGGCCAGCGGTCAAACGGCCCGACCTGCGAAACCTCGTAAAGCGGGGTGTGGTCCCATTTGCCGAGGGCATAATTCACATAGCCGTGTTCCTGCAGATAGTTCGCCACCGATTTGGCGGATTCGGGCATAATGGCGTTGTATCCGGGAAATCCCATCGCCGTTAAGGCGTGCGAACCGAGCCCGATGGAGTGCGGATTACGCCCGGCCATCAGCGATGCGCGCGTCGGCGAACAGAGCGCGGTGGTGTGGAAATTATTAAAACGCAGCCCGTTTTCCGCCAGCCGGTCGATATTCGGCGTATGCGTCAACCCGCCGAAACAGCCGATCTGCCCGAAGCCGGTATCATCGAGCAGAAAAATAAGGATGTTCGGCGCGCCTTCCGGCGGCTTCGGATCTTCCGGCCACCATTCAACCGATTCGGCGTAGGTTTTTGCGATTTTACCCTGAAACGCCGTCCCCGGCTCCGCAGAGGCCGCCAGCAACACACAACAGATTCCCGCCGGAACGACCCGCCGTATTATAACCGAGTTGAGCACATCCGCCCCCTTACACCGTTTTAAATTCTGCGAGCCCAATGTAAGGATTGTGCCGGAGCGTGACAACCCCTATTTGCCGGGCAGCTCGCCGCAGATTCAGCGTTTCGCCCCGGATTTCGCCGCTTTATCGGTTCAGCTCAACCGAAACCGTCCGCCCCTCTTCCCCGACCACAAATGAAGCAGCCGAAAACGGCGGGGGGCCGAACTTTCCCTTTGCACCGTTGCTGAACCCATATGCCTCTTTCGGGATTTTCATGAAATTTTTATCCAGCTTTCCGTTTCGGTTTTCGTCGTGAATGACCGCAACCGCATACGTTCCGGGCGGCACATGGAATACGGCCACATTCCGCCCCTCTTCTATCGGAAAGAGGTTAACGCCTTCAAATTTTCCGCCGACATCCGGGAAAGCCTCCGGCCGGTTGTACAACCCGACCATCAGCTGCCCCTGCCGGTTCCGCAGACCCGAAACTTCAACCCGGATTTCCGCGCCCCACCCCGTTAAAGGAAGGCCCGCCAAACAGATTAATAAGCCGGTGATCAGCGTCTTCATTTCACCAACGCGGCGAATTCTTCGGGCAGCTGCGGTTTGGGGATAATTTTTGCGGGGATGTTCAGTTTGCGGTCGTGCGCGCCTTTGGCGAAATCGCTGACGGTGAATTCGTTCTCTTTCGTCCAGTCGCATTCGACGCGGCCGTCGCCCAAAACAATAGAGCCCAGTTTGTTTCGGAAAAAGGCGGCGAGTTCTTTGTAGGGTTCATAGTACGCGACATTCACCCGTTCTTTCGGATCGATCCGCAGATCGTACAGCGACATATCGACCTCTTCGGGTTTCGCATCGAGTCCCCATCGGATTTTATCGCCGGGTTTGTAGCCCTCGCCCGGTTTCCCCCAAAACGGGCGGACGCGGAAGGCAAAGGCGAAATCTTTGCAGCGCAGATAGGCCCGGTCGCCGCGAACCTGATTCATTTCGCCGATGACATATTCGCGCTGCGGCCCGTCATTCAGCGTTTTGGTCAGGCTGATTCCGTCGAGGCCGGGATGGGTTGAAGCATCAATTCCGGCCAGCTCATAAAAGGTTGGAGCCATATCGACATATTCAACCCAATCGTGCACCACTTTACCGGCGGGGAATTTTTTCTTGTCGGAAGAAACGACGATAATGCTGTCGTGCGTGGTTTGGAACCACGGGCCGAATTTCGCCTCAATTCCCTGTTCGCCCAAATGCCAGCCGTGGTCACCGCAGAGGTAGACAATAGCCCACTCCTGCTTATGTTTTTCGGAATAGGCCTGAAACGCTTCGACCGCCTGACCGATGTAATGGTCGCCCATCGCGCAGAAGGCATAATAGTCGCGGATCGCCTGCTGTTTTTCGGCATCGGTCATCCGCGAAAAGTCCATATCGTTGCGCAGGTCTTTGAGCGAACCGGGCATCAGCTCCTCTTCTTTCGGATCATACGCGGGCACCTTGTATTTTTTCCCGGCGAACCGGTCGCGAAACTCTCTGGTCGGCAGCACCGGGGTGTGCGGGAAGACGAAGCCAAGGTGAATAAAGAGCGGCTTTTCGGGATCGGGCCCGGTTGCGGCATCGCCGTTTACAGCGGTATATTTTTTACCGGCGTTTTTCAGATAGTCCTGCATCGATTTCACAATTGCGCCATCGAGCGTATCGCCGGTTTTCGCCGGTGAAACACCGCCGAGAATCAGGTCGGGATTCTGGCGGGTATAACTGCGCAGAATATCGAGTTCCGTTTCGATCTTTTCGCGGTGCGCCTTTTCTTCCGCCGTGATTTCGCGGTCGGCGCGGCTTTTCCAATAGCGCTCAACCCGTCCGTCCGGGAAGCGGAACACCTCTTCATCGCCGAGCACCATCCCTTTGCCGTTATGCGTGCCCCACGGCTTGTTGAACCAGAAATCGCTGCCGTCGGTTTCCTGCAAATCATTGTTGGTGATCCACGGTTTATAAAACCCAAGCGGCGCCCACTGGTTATACCCTTCCCAATCGAAAATGTAGTAACCGGGTTTGCCGAACATGGAGGGCAGATATCCGTTTTCCAGCATCACTTCCTGAATCACCCGGCTGCGGCAATCCGCCGCCTGATGCGCTTTGCGGAAACCGTACATGCCGTTGCGGTGAACATATTTCCCGGTGTGCATCGAACTGCGCGAAGGGGCGCATGCGAGTGAATTGCAATAAGCCTGCGTGAACAGAACGCCTTCCGAAGCCAGCTTGTCGAGATTCGGCGATTCGACATAACCGAGTTCACTTTCCGCCTTCCCGGTCATCGCCATATTATATGCGCCGATCGAATCGCTGCGCTGATCGTCTGTGATGATCCACAGAATATTCGGCTGCTTTGTTTTTGCCCCGGCAGAAACCGCCAGCGTTCCGATGATAAAAACCCCTAACCACGTTTTCATTTTCTTTCCTCCTTAAAAACAGGCCAACGAATGTAATCCCGCCATGCCGCATTTCAACCCCTTTCAACCTAGTCATTCGGATAACCCGCTTTTGCGAAATGAACATTCCCCTTTTCCCCGGCGGGAAAAACCGTACAGTAAGCGCATGGCAAACGTGGACTATGACCAGCTCGGCGAACGGCTCGGAAAAGAGCTGCTCGAAAAACGGCTGCATCGGCAGGCCAACCCCGAACCCCGGCTGTTCGGCACAGGCGGAAAAACCGTTAAAATGGAAACCCTGCGCGCCCTCCACTCCGGCCTCAAACGAATGATGAAAATCGCCGGCCTTTATAAAATCGGCCGCCGGAATGCCCTCGATGTACAAACCGAAAAACACGACTGGTTTTTCCCGAACCTGCCGAAAGCTTTCGACGGAACCCGAATCCTCCACCTCAGCGATATTCACATCGACCAGAATCCCGCCCTTTCGGATGTACTGGGAAAAAAGATCGCCGAACTGGAATTTGACTACTGTTTTTTCACCGGCGATTTTCGCGAAGGCACGTTCGACGATTTTCAGACCCCCACCCGATCCGCCGCCGAACTGCTCAAAAAGATCAACACCCCGGTTTACGCCGTTCTCGGCAACCACGATTTCATTGAAATGGTTCCGATTCTGGAAAATGCCGGCATCCGCGTCCTTTTAAATGAACATGTTCTCCTGAAAAAAGAGGGCGCTGAAATTGCATTGATCGGCGTTGACGACCCCTATCACTTTAAAACCGACGATCTCGCCAAAGCCGCAAGCGGCATTCCCGAAAACAGCTTCAACATCCTGCTCGCCCACGCCCCCAATTTAGCGATCAAAATTCCCGACTACCCGATTTCACTCTATCTCTGCGGCCACACCCACGGCGGGCAGGTCTGCTACCCCGGCGGCCGCCCCATTCTCGCCCGCTCCCGCCGCAACCGAAACAAAGGCCGCTGGCAGATCGGTGAAATGCAGGGTTACACCTCCCGCGGCGCCGGCGTCTCCTCCATCGGCGTCCGCTTCCACTGCCCCCCCGAAATCACGCTGCATGTTTTACATATTCAAACACCGTGAAATTGAACCATAAAAAAAGGGCGGCCGTTCGGTCGCCCTTTTGCATTCGCCTGAAGCGCAGGTTATTTTTCAGGAACGATTGCGTCCTTCGCCGCTTTCGCAATGCGGAATTTAAGAACGGTTTTCGCTTTGATTTTGATCGTTTCGCCAGTCGCCGGGTTAC
>QKFE01000221.1 GCA_003252225.1 Kiritimatiellales bacterium
TTCCGGATCACCTTAAATCCGTTCCACGCCTTCGGGATACAGGGCTCAATCAGGAGTCCGCGGTGCGTCGGCATAATGCCGAGGATATGTTTTGTCGCCGCCTGATAGGTCCACGACGAAGTCCCCGAAAGCCAGCTGTTGCGGGCAAGGCCGAACTGCGGATGCTCATCGCCGAGAATGTTCTGCGGATAGCAATAGGGCTCGCACTCAAACCGGTCGATGTGGTCATTCTGCGCGGCGGGATTGATCTGGTTATAATATTGAAACGCGCGGTCGCCGTTGCCGGCCATCGTTTCGGCAATCATCACCCACGGATTGGAATGCAGGAAAATGCCGCCGTTTTCTTTTGCGCCCGGCGGATAGGTTGTGACCCCGCCCTTTGCCGGATCGAAGCCGTTATATCCCGGCCAGCTCAGTTTGATTCCGCAGGGCGTATTCAGCTTTTCATTCACCGCGTTCAATGCCTGCCGGGTTCGGTCTTTATCCGCAAAACCGGAGATGACCGACCACGACTGCGCGTTCGTGTAAATCTGCCCTTCGCTGTTCCGGCTCGAACCGATCGGTGTACCGTCTTCTTCAAAATAGCGGACAAACCACCCGCCGTCCCAGCAGGTATCGTTGACGACCTGTTTCATGTGCGCATAGTCCGCCCGATATCGGTTCGCCGCCGGCTTCGCGCCGAGATATTCCATCAGGTCGATCATTTCGAGTAAAGCGCGCCCGTACAGATTGGCGATCATCACGCTTTCCGCATCGCCGAGCAGGTTGACGCAGTCGTTCCAATCCGCAAAACCGAGCAGCGGCAATCCGTGGGCGCCCGTATTTGTTTTCGTAAATTCCAGCGCACGGTTCAAATGTTCCAGCACACTCGCTTTTTCGCAGAGGCCTTCGTTTTTACCAATGCCGGCCATCGTGCACCAGCCCTGCGACTCGATGAAAATTTTGCCTTCGTCGTTTGTTTTTGATCCAACCGGCTTTCCGAAAAAGTCGTAAGCGCGCAGAAACCATTCGCCGTCCCAGCCGTGTTTTTTAACAGCTTCAATCATTGCATCGACCTGCTTTTGCGCTTCGTCTGTTTCGATACCCCGCAGTTTGCACAGCGTGATATATTCGCGGCCATAGAGCACAAATTCGCCGGCAATCATCAGCGACTCCGCAACACCGCCCGATTGGTTTTCGGTCGTTTGAAACGACTCGTTCGGATTCGTTGAAAAGCAGTTCAAATTCAGGCAGTCGTTCCAGTCGGCGCGACCGATTAAAGGCAGCCCGTGCGGCCCGAGATGATTGACGGTGAAATTGAACGATCGGGTCAAATGCTCAAACAGCGAAGCCGCGTTGTTTTCATCGTTATCAAACGGAACGGTTTCATCGAGAAGGCTCCAATCGCCGGTCTCTTTAATATAGGCCGAAACGGAGAGAATCAGCCAAAGCGGATCGTCGTTAAAATTACCGCCGATGTCAGCGTTGCCGCGTTTGGTGAGCGGCTGGTACTGATGGTAAGCCGAGCCGTCGGGAAACTGCGTTGCGGCAATATCCAAAATACGCTGTTTCGCGCGCTCCGGAACCAGATGCACAAAGCCGATCAAATCCTGATTGGAATCGCGGAAGCCCATCCCGCGCCCGATGCCGGACTCAAAAAACGAGGCGCTGCGCGACATATTAAAGGTGACCATGCACTGGTACTGGTTCCAGATGTTCACCATCCGGTCGACCTTTTCATCGCCGCTTTCCACCCGATACGCCGAAAGCAGCCCGTCCCAATATGCCGCCAGTTCCGTCAGGGCCGCATCCACCTTTTCAGCTGAATCAAACCGGGCGATCAGCGCGTTGGCCTTCACCTTGTTAATTACCCCTTTCGACTCCCATTTTTCATCGTCGGCGTTTTCAACATATCCCAACACAAAAACCAGTTCGCGCTGTTCGCCGGGTTTCAAATGGATTTCAAGATAGTGCGATGCGATCGGCGACCAACCGTGTGCCACCGAATTCGACGGCTCACCCTTTAAAATAGCCGCCGGTTTTTCAAAACCGTTATACAGGCCGATAAACGATTCGCGGTCGGTATCAAACCCATCAATCGGCGCATTCACCGAAAAGAAGGCATAATGGTTACGACGCTCTTTGTATTCCGTTTTGTGATACAGCACCGAACCGTCAATTTCCACTTCGCCGGTCGAAAGGTTGCGCTGGAAATTTTCCATATCCGTCTGCGCATTCCAAAGGCACCACTCCGCAAACGAAAAAAGCTTCAGCGACTTCGTTTCGGCGGAGTTGTTTTTGAGCACCAGCTTGTGTACCTCGGCATTTTCGCCCAGCGGCACAAAACAAATCAGCTCCGATTTTACCCCGCCTTTTTCGCCGATAAATTTTGAATAACTCAGGCCATGTCGGCACTCATAAAAATCCAGCGTCGTCTGCGTCGGCTTCCAGCCCGGATTCCAAACGGTGTCGCCATCCTTGATGTAATAATAGCGGCCGCCCACATCCATCGGCACATTGTTATAGCGGTAGCGCGTCAACCGCCGGAACTTCGCATCGCGGTAAAAGCAGTAGCCCCCCGCCGTATTCGACACCAGCCCGAAAAACGCCTCGTTGCCCAGATAGTTAATCCACGGAAACGGGGTTTTCGGCTCCGTAATTACATATTCGCGATTCAAATCATCAAAATGTCCATATTTCATAAACAGCAATCCGGTTAAACACATTCCTTCTATATCTATACTAGATCACTGTCAACAAACAAAACGAACTATTCTTATTTAGAGGCATTTTATGGTAGATTCAAGCAGTCACAAGACTGCCTATCTTTACTATATCAAAACCAAGCAAAGGATATTCGCCGACCCCTCCGAATCTTTTGAGAACGCCAACCCTTTCTACTGAACAGATTTAGAAATCCGCCCTGCAATTTTTGCACGGAATATCAACACCGCTGATTGCGTCAAATGGGTGAAATCCAAGTTTTATCTTTAAGAAACGGCGGTAAACCGATAAAACGGGATTCCATTTATACGGGGAAGGAAATGATACGGGCACAGTATTGGATTGGGTTGTTTTTAACGGGGGCGGTTTTTGCGGAAACCGGTCATTTTCTGGATATCCGGCGGCCGAGCCGGGAAACATCGGATCTGACCGGGAAGGTGAAATCGGTCGAATACGACTTCTGCCGGAATGTTTCGGATAAACACACGAAATCGCGGACGGAATACGACGAAACCGGCAACATTCTCAACACCACCGATTGGGACGACGAAGGCAAAATCAGCGCCACTTCGACCAATTTTTACGACGAGGCCGGAAACTGGATCGGCCAGCTGGAAATCGACGGCAAAAAGGGAACGACGAACGACTGGGAAATTATTCTCCGCCCCGATACCCGGCAGATTGCGATGAAAAGCAGGCAGACCGGGAAAATCACCCTCCGCACCTATTCCCCGGAAAAGCAGCTGACCGAAACCCGCAGCATGGATACCGACCGGAAAACCACCCAGCTTCAGCGCTATACGTGGCAGAACGGGGAAAAACAGGAATACACCAAATTCGACGAAAGGGAAAAACCGGTCTATTTCTATTTTTATAAATGGAACGATAACGGCTCGATCAATAAAGAGCGGGTGAAATACCATCAGGAAACCAAAGACCGGCTCCATATTTATGACTACCTCGCGCGCGATGAAGCGGGCAACTGGATCCAGCAGCTGATGGTTCGCTATAACATTGAAGGCAATGAAAAGGTGAAGGAATACGAAAAGATCACCGTCCGGAAAATCGAATACTTTGAACCCGCCGGAGGAACGGATGAATAGGCGTAAATTCACCGCAGTCGGCGTCCTCTCATCCGCTCTTCCCCTTTTCTGCCGGGCGGAAGAAAAAATAGAGGATAAGTTTGATTTCACCTTCGACGATATCGCCTACCACGTCGTCGTGATTGAATGCGAATCGGACGGGAACAAAATCGCCGGAAGCGGCTTCATCGCTCTCGACAACGACGCGCCCTATTTATACACGAACCAGCACGTCATTCTCGGCGCGGATAAAATCAACTTCACCACCACGACCGGCTACCGCATCAAGCCGCGCGGCATCGAACTGGCCGCCACCCGCGATATCGCCCGTTTCCCGCTGAGCGATGAAGACGGTTTCGCCATCGCCGACCGCGTTTCAATGGGCACACCCGTCGCCGTTTTCGGCAACAGCGAAGGCCAGAGCGTCGCCACCGAACTCTACGGAAAAATCACCGGCGTCGGCGCGGATATCATCGAAGTTTCCGCCGATTTTGTTTCAGGCAACAGCGGCAGCCCGGTGCTCAACGCGAAAAAAGAGGTGGTCGGCATCGCCAGCTATGTCCGCGAATCGCGCGAACACGGAATGAAAAAAGGCACCCGTTTTGAAAACAGCGTCCGCCGTTTCTGTTACCGCGTCGACCGGCTCGACTGGATGAAGGTGAACTGGAAGAAATACAACGATAAATACGGCAAACTCTATTTCCAAAGCAGCGCCCTCGTCGACGGCATCGTTGAAATCATCAACACCTGGTCGGATAAACCGCACAATCACATCGCCCTCACCGGCACCGCCGAACGCGCCCTCACCTCCTGGGCCGCATCACACAACGACATCATCCTGAAAAAAGATTCCGCCAACTTTGACGCCGATTACGGCAGCAGCGTCCTCGAACTCGCCTCGCTCTGCAAAGGCCGCTCGCGCCAGACCCGTATGTTTTCCGAACAGCGCGAACTCACCGGATTCCTGCGCGAAGAATTTGAAAAACAATCCCGCTGGCTCGGCGACGCCGCCGAAAATATCGAACGCTTTGGGAAAGAGATGATTGAATTCGGAAAATACCGTTAAGGGGGAACATGTACACACTCGACCTGAAAAAACTGTTTTTAGCCGCATTGATTATTCCGCTGCTCACTGCCCCCGTTTTCGCCGATGAAGACGAAGAAAAAGACGAAGACGAACCGAAATCCGAAGCCGTTAAACAAAAGCGGCTCGAAGAGGAAAAAGAGGTTAAGGCCGAATTCAAATACACCTTCAGTGACGTGGCCAAATACATTGTCATCGTCGAATGCGAAAACAGCTCCGGTTCCGGCTTCATCGCCAAAATGGACGGCAAAACCTACCTCATCACCAACCAGCACGTCATTCTCGGTTCCGACCAGATTCGGTTCACCACCGCAACCGGAGAACAACTGAAACCTCTGGGTGTCGAACTGGCCGCGAACCGCGATATCGCCCGCCTCGAACTCCCTCCCGGAACCGAAGGACTTGAACTCTCCGGCAATATGGCCATCGGCTCCAAAATCGCCGTATTCGGCAACAGCGAAGGCGGAAGCGTCGCAACCGAACTCTACGGAAAAATCAAAAGCGTCGGCGCCGATGTGATTGAAGTCACCGCCGACTTTGTCGGCGGAAACAGCGGCAGCCCCGTCCTCAACCTCGAAAAAGGCGTCGTCGGAATTGCCAGCTATGTCCGCTACTACACCGGCAAAAAAGCCGACGGCAGCAAATCGCGCCGCTTCTGCTACCGGCTCGACGGCGAAAACTGGGGCAAAGTCAGCTGGAAAAAATACAACGATAAATACGGCAAGCTTTACTGTAAAAACGAAGCCTTCATCGAATCCATCTACGAAGTGATGAACCGCTGGACCGATTCGCCGTTCAACGCCCTCATGGTTCACGACGATGCCGACTCCGAACTCGAAGACTGGGCCCGGGCGCACAACTCAATGATCAACCGGATTGAGCGCAACGACGACAAACGGATGTCGCAGCACTATCTCGACAATCTCAACAAACAGATCAGCAAAGATCTCTCTGACAGCGCCGCATCCCTTTCCGAAATATGTCAAAGCCGCGCCCGGCAGATGCGCTTCCTTTCCACCCAGCGCGAACTCACCGGCTTCCTGAAAAAAGGGTTTGAAGATTTAGCGAAAGGGCTCGAATACCGCGCAAAATATATCGATGCGTACGGCGAAAAACTGAGTGAGATCAACCTCTTCCGCTTTAAAGAAGAAAGCCGTTAGCTGCGAAAACGGCGGCGGATAAACAACATCGCTCCGCCGAAAGCGGCCAGTAGGGAAATTACCGCCGGTTCGGGAATCACGCCCAGCGTTCCGGCGGTGTAAAGCGCGGAAGTATCCCACTCCAATCCGCCGGACAATGCGGGGGTATTGATGGAAGCAAACGTCC
This sequence comes from Kiritimatiellales bacterium, assembly GCA_003252225.1. Lineage (GTDB taxonomy): Bacteria > Verrucomicrobiota > Kiritimatiellia > Kiritimatiellales > Pontiellaceae > Pontiella. The sequence continues at coordinate 6,196 of QKFE01000221.1, forward strand.
CGCTCACGCCGCCGTTCCAGTTGAACAGATTAAACACCGCGCCGTTTGTCGGCGAAAAGCTGTCTAAAAAAACAAGATCCAATGTGCCGTCGAGCGCGGCAGCCCCCTGAACGGAAAGCCGGTCATATTCGCCGCCGACCGCATAACCGCCGAGTTCCATTTCCAGCATTCCGTCGGATGCAATCGTTAAATCGCCGGCGATGACACTGTCAGCCGGACTGTTTCCCGGTGCAAAGGTTCCGTGTACGGTGAAATCGCCGACGATGCGATCCGTTTCCAACCGGCAGTTTGCGGGAAGCAGCGAATAACCGCTTAATTCGCCGTCCACGCAAAGCGCCGCGCCTTCGGCCAGACTGAACCCGGCGATGGCCGCATTAAAATCGGAACCCACCCGCAAACGGCCGCCGCTTCCGACCGAAACCGTATTCCCCGATCCGCCAATCAAAAGCCCCCCCATTGCCGCCACTTCGCCGCCGTTGGAAACCACCAGACTGTTTGCTTCCGCGCTCAGCTGAATGATGCCCGAATCGACCCACTTTGAACCGGCCCCGGAAACGATCACTGAGTTTTTCCACCCGCTATTGCTCCCCGCCCCGAGAAAACTGTTTGAAGAGGTCACCGATCCGCCGCCGGAAATATCCAGCCGGTTCCACTCGCCGTTATTTCCAATCACCAGCGAACCGGAAATATTCCACTGCCCGCCGCCTTTGATTTCCGCCAAATTATACAGCCCGTTCTGCCCCGGCCCGCCGATATAACCGAAAGCGCTGCGAACCACTCCGCCGTTGCTCACCGTCAGCCGGTTGCGGGAAGAGTAAGCCCCGCCGACGGAAAGCCGGGAGGAAAGCGTCCATTGCGAACCGGCTCCCGAAACAACGGCATAATTATTTTCGCCGTACGTATCCCCGATATACGCGGCGCGACTCAACACCTGTCCGCCGTCGACAATCTCGATACCGTTGTCATTGCCGTACATGCCGATATAAAGATCGTCCGTATTCCAGACCGCATCGTAGGACGTCACGACAACCGATTCATAGCTGCCCATCTGCCCGACATGGGTTTCGGCAAAAAGCTGAATGCTGCACAGCCCCAGCGCAGCCGCTGTAAAGATCAACTTCACGGATTATTCTCCCTCTCAACCCGCGCACGATAGGAGCATTCAGACGGCAGACCAAGCACAAACAAACACTTATTTCCGCTTTCAAACTCTACGGTTCCGCCCCTCGGAAATACGTACAAATAATGCCTATTTCCGCAATTCCTTAAACAGCTTCCGGAACCGTTCCATCCCTTCGAGGTCGAGGGCATCCAGCAGGTAATGGACGGAATTATCGAGGTAATCGATCCAGAATTCGAGGGTTTGACCCAGCTCATCGGCATAGCGCTCGGCAATGAATTCCGTATCCCGGAATCCGGCGGCATAAGCTTTGTGCGCGATTTCAGTCACTTCATCGAGATATTCAAAATCGGCACGCACCGCCCAGACCGCAAAAACAAACGGCAGCTGCGTCCACTTCTGCCACGCTTCAGCCAGATCAATATCGCCCGCCGGGGCCGGATCGGAACAGAGCGCGCGGTCGCCGATCACCACGGCGGCATCGGGTTTTTCGGCCGCGTTCAATGGGAGCATCTCGATCTTCTGCTTGAAAAATTTCGTCAACAGGATTTCCGCGAGGATGTTCGAGGTAGCCGACGCCGGATCGGACGCAACGGTATTAATCTGCCCCATCGGCTTGTTGCATTTCAGCAACACACTCTGTACCGGCCCGTCCGCCGCCACGCCCAGCCCTTTAACCATTTTCAGTTCAGGGTGAGTGAAAAGGTGAACCACCGGAATCAGCGCAACGTCGCACCGGCCCGAATTCAGGTCATTCACCAGATTCGCCGGATGGTCATTAATCACCCGAACGCGCGAATCGACTTCAGTCAGTTTATCAACCAACGGCGCCGAATTGCTGTACGGCGCCCCTGCAAAAACAAATTCGTTTTTCATATTCACATCTACTTAGCCGCAACGAATGAATGAAAAGCAACGAATCGGTATACCGGAACAAATTCGTTGCTTTTCATTCATTCGTTGCAATCACTTCTTCCCCGAAAAAACAGAGACCGATCCGAATGTCAGCGACCGACACTGCACCGTTGAAAACCCGGCGGCACTGAACATGTCCGTCACGGTATCGGGTTTCGGGAAATCCTCAATCGAATCCACCAGATATTTATAGGCCGAACCGCCGCCGAAAATACGGCCGATTACCGGAACCAGCGGAATGTACATTTTATAGCCCAACCGGATCAGCGCGCTTTCCGGGCAGGTCGCCTCCAGAATAACCAGCGAACCGCCCGGCTTCAAAACCCGCATCATTTCGCCGAGCGCTTTTTGGCGCTGCACAATATTCCGAAAACAGAACCCCGAAACAATGCCGTCATACGTCTCGCGTTCCATCGGCAGATCCAGCGCATCGGCTTCGATAAAATGAACCGCATCGCCCAGCTTTTTTTTCACCGCTTTTGCCCGCGCAATTTCAAGCATCTGCTCCGACGGATCGATTCCGTCAACCAGCACCGAACCGCCGGACTGCTGCATCATTTCAAAAACGAGATCGCCCGTGCCGGTGCCGATATCCAGATAGCGCCCGCCCCGCACCGGCTTCAGAATTTCAACCGCCGTTTTCCGCCAGCCCCGATCCAGCCCCATCGAAATCGCGCGGTTGGCCGCATCATATTTTTTCGCAATGCGGTCAAACATCGCCCGGTTTTCCGCCGCGGATATCAGGGTATCCTGTCCCATCCCGCTCATCGGATATCCTCCCACGTTTTCGGGGATTCCTGCCCGAACAGCGACAGGACGTGATCTGCAAAATACCCGAGCATCTCCGCCATCGAAACCGTGTTCGGATCGCGGCCTTTTGAAAAATAGTATGGCGGCGACATCGGCATAATGGTTCCGCCCGCCGCCGCGACGGTTGCCGCATTTTGGGCGTTGATCAGCGTCCACGGCGCTTCGCGCACACAGAGCACCACTTTACGCCCCTCTTTCAGCTGACAGTGCGCCGCGCGCGTTACCAGCGAATCGGCAATGCCCGCCGCCACTTTGCCCAGCGTATTCGCCGAACACGGCACAATCACCATTCCAACTGTCGGCACCGAGCCCGACGCAATCGTCGCCGTCAAATCGCCGTCTTTCCAAACCTCTGCCGCCAGCGCTTCCAGTTCCGAAAACGGCCCGGATTCCTGCTCGTAAACCACGCGGCCCATTTTACTCGCAACCAGCGTCACCGGCCACTGCGATTTCTCCATCAGCAGCTTCGTCGCCAGCGCCCCCGATGCACCCGTCATTGCCACAACCAAATTCATTTTAACCTTATCGTAGACGCGACGCCCTCGTCGCGTTTCCATG
>QKFE01000347.1 GCA_003252225.1 Kiritimatiellales bacterium
TAGTTTCCATATTTTAAATACTGCTCTTCATCCTTGGCGGAAACCGAACCCTGTATGTTGCGTATCCGCTGTTCGACCTCTTCCGCGATTTTCAGCCTGGATTCAAGCTCCTCCCGCAACCGCGCCAGCTCCTCCCCGTCGCGGCTGTGTGCCGCTTTCTTGATCCCGCCCAGCACATCGCCTAATCGATCGAGGCTTTTTTCAACTTCATCAACCAGCAGTTTCCGCTGCGCCAGCAGTTCATTGGCGATTGATTCGCGTTCGACCGCCTCGGCGGTTTTCCAGAGTTTGAGCGATTCTTCGAGATACCCCACGCACCGCGTAAACAGCTTGTCGACATCCGAAAGGATTCCGAAAGCGCCCGAGGCCAGATGGTCTTCCTCTTCGCTCATCAGCGTACTGGTCAACGTCCTTAAATCCTTCAGCAGGGTTTCTGTACGCGGATCGCCGTCAGCCTGCAGATCCTGATAGAGACGGTCGAGATCGAGGTTCCGTTTTCGCTCCACCTCCAGCCGCCATTCACGGAGAATCCGTTCATAGCTTTCGTTCCAGCCGAAAAGCAGCCGGTTAAAATAAATACCGACCGAAAGCAGCATCAAAATCAAACTGACGGCAATCGCCACGCCCGACTGCAAACTGAAAGCCCAGACGCCCAACCCGATGGTTGCACCCAGCACCAGCGGACTCAGGGAAATCCAGTCCACCGGCTCCGCCAGTATTTTCCGGATGATCTCTTTCTTTTCCATAACCCTGTCAATAGGGCAGCTGCCCGAACACAAACGCAACACTCTGGGCCGCAGCCCCCTTTTCCATCGCCATTTCCGAAAGCGCACGGATTCGTTCGGAAGGCACACCCTCTTCCACCAAAACACGTACCGCCTCGTCGGCCCGCTGCCGGGCAAGCAACAGAGCCGCGGTTTCGTCGCCACCCGGCCCTACCCGCCCGGTCACCGTTAAATAATACTGCGGCCAAGATTTCATCGTTCCGGCGAGACGTTTCAAATCGTGTCGGCTCTGCACATTAATCCGGGCCGTACCCCTTCCGAATGAAATCGGTGCAACGCGCAGTTCACCGACCGGAAGGAGTGCGTTCCATTCCGACTCGCTCAGGGATTTCAGCTCAAGCGTTTCACCTACTGATTCGTCGTTTTCGCCCAGATCGACCCCGCTGAGCACATTCAGATCGCGGCCCGGATGAAAACCGGCAGCCTGCATTTCCCGTACAATCCGGTCGAAATAGAGCGCGTTCGGCGCAACCGGCAGCCCGTTTTTCAGCGCCCCGGTTTTGGTCAGCACATCGGTTATTTTCAGAATGATGTCTTCCACGCTTTCGAGCGAATGCGCATTCGCGGCGGCGCCGAAGTGGGCATAGTTTTCCAGTGTGTTTTTCCAATGGATTCCCCCGGCCAGCTGCCGGGCATCATCGTCGCTCAGTTTATCGCCCGACAGGCGCGCATCGGATGCAATCAGCTCCGGCATGGTGCCGCGTTTTTCGTAGGCGCTGCGGGCATATGCCTCAACAATTTCTTTCGCCACATCATAGTGATCGATCAGGAACTGCCGCTCCACCACCAGCACATCCACGATGAATCCCTTCAGTTTCGAACTGTCCAGCAATACGGCGGCTCCTTCATGCTTCAGCGCCTTTGAAACATCCGGCTCCCACATTGCGTAGGCAACCGGGTTGCGGCGGGAATCCCCGCGAAATTTTTTATACACCTCGGTCGAACCATCCGCTTTGACCATCCATTTATCTGAAGAGAGCTCCGGCAAATTGAAGCTGGCGATCATCACCCGCGCCAGCAGCTCCGACGGAGAATCGGGCGTCAGCATGATACGGGCATCGGAACGGTTCAGCGCGTCAATGGACGGAACAGCATCCTTGTAAGCTACGATGGCATCGGCTCCGACGGTTTCATCGATAATGTAAACCATCGACGCCGGAAACTCGCCCAGTGCAATTCCGCTTTGGATAAAGGAGTTGATCGGAAAGACCGCCATCTGCACATCGCCTTTCTGCAGGGCTTTAATGCGGGCCATGTAATCCGCGCCGTCATCTTCGACACTCAGCTTTATCCCGGCCGATTGAAGGCGGTTCTGTAAGGCGGAGGATCGAAGGATGCAATATCCGGAAAACCGGTCGGCCGCCAACCGGACATGGTGACGGTATTGACTGCCGGAACCGGTCTGCAGCGCCAGTGCATCGCGCTTCTTTGCGCGGAATTCCGGCATCACAAAAAACCGGAGAACGGACGCGATCCCCCCAAGGATCAGAATCCAGAGAACCACCGCAATCAATATACCCCTCGGCGTACGTCCCGCCATATCAGCCTTTCCGGAATAAACGCTTCAAAACCTGTACGGCAACCATCGCCCCGACCACCAGAACAAATACCCCGTTATTTTTTTTGCTTTTCCGATGCGGCGGCGGAGAGGTCGTTCCTGAATGCTGCACCGGCCGCTGTTCCGAAACAACTGCTGTTGCCCGGGAACCGATCGGATCGTTTCCGGTTGAAACCAATGAAGCGATAATCGCCGAAGCCGCTTCCGACGGCAGACCGGCCAGCTCTTCAAACGCGCTATCCCCGGCCATTCCGTCGGATGCTGAACCAACCTCGGCAAACACTTCGCGGATCGCCTGCTTCAGTGATTCGGGGTCATTGGCCCGGCGGTAGGAATGCACTTTCTGCGCAAGCGTGTGATCCTGCCGCATATCCACGCCGATCACATCCACCACAATTCCGCGCGAAACGATATCGGGCGTATAGCGGTTAACCAGTTCCTGATCCGAAGCTTCGCCGTCAGTAACCACCAGCAAGCGGTACGAGCCGTAGCCGAACTGCTCCTTGCGGGCTTGCAACAAACGGTCGGTTCCCGTTTTCATGAATTCGCCCAGCGGGGTTCCGCCGACCGCTTCAACCTGATCCAGCGCGGCGAACAGCTTCCGGTCATCGCGCGGGCCGAGGGGATATTCCCACCGGCGCTGCCGACCGAATACCAGCAGACCAACCTGCGTTTTCGGCGGTGTATTCCGAAGAACCTCTTTAATCGCCTCTTTTGCCGCGTCAATTTTCTGGGTTCCGGTTCCCCGCATATATTCTTTCATGGAGCCGGAGGCATCCAGCACCACCACGACATTATCGATGTAGACTTCCTGCGCAGCCGCCGAACCGGTCAGCAGAGCCGCAATGAGTAGGTATCCCATACAGCGCATGACGCCCCCCTTAGAAATCAAAATCGGATTCGTTCATCACTTCCGGATTCACGCGGATGAGCCGGAATTCGACACGCATGTTCTTTTCCGCTTCGGCCATACTCGACGGTTTCGGAATGACCGGCTCGGCGATGCCGACCCCGACGGGCTGAATCTGGCTCTGATCAAGGTCGATTCCTTTTGCGGCGGCATATTCCTGAATCGCCTGCTTCACCGCTTCGGCGCGTTTACGCGAAAGGTTCAAAGCCGCCTGCATGGTTTCCCGCGGATTGAGCCCCGCAACGCCGTCGAACTCCCCGCGCTGAATGGCGGCGCTCAATTTATCGACCTGCGAAAGATCGAGTTCGGCCCCGTTTAAATAGTAGGTGTAATTCCCGCTGGAACCGGTGCGTTTGAGCGTCCCCTTCTGCATCCCGGCGCGAACCGCTTCGAGCAGGATTTTGGTCGGATCGGAATGGCCGCGTACAGCAACGACGGCATTGCCGTATTTTTCCGAAAGGTCGGCCACTTTCTGAAATTCGACGCCGTACTGCGTGGCGCTGAAGGTTTCCTGATTGGGCGCAAAATTGATCGAAAATTCGTAAATCGTATTTTCATCCAGCTGGCCGCCGGCATTCAGCGCTTCGATCTCCCCGATAACCGCTTCCGCGCGGAAACGATCCTGCTTCGCGGCGTCGAGTTTAGTGAGATACTGCGTGAAGGCTTTGGATTCCCAGTTAAGCGTATTGGGGGCCAATCCGGTTCGAACCGAAGCATAGCCGCGCGTCTGGGCCAGATCCAGCGCCGCCTTTTGGAACGCTTCGAACCCGCTCGGATTGTTCGCTTCGCGGAAAAACTTCACGTTGCCGGGATACCCGACATAAGCGCAGTCGAGAATCAGCCCGTAGGCATCGTCGGCAATCGTCGGCAGTACTTCTTTCCCGTAAATATCCTGAGCCATTTTCAGCAGCGCTTCGAACGATTTGCTGCCGCGCGATTCATACTGTTTTTTCATCTCAACCACCTCTTCGCAGGCTTTGAGATAACCGGCCGTAAACTTTTCGCACCACTCGCGGTTGGCGTCGTAGAAATCCTTCCGCACCACATAAACATCGACAATTGAGCGGGAACGTTCCGCCGTGGAAGCCAGCACGCGGGCGCCTTTCACCGTACCCTCCAATCCGCTGCCGACACTCTGTAGGCCGCTGGTGAGCCCCAGCATATCGGGTGAAATGACAAAGCAGACATCGATGCTTTTATCCTTGCGGAACATCGCGGCGGGGCTTTTATCGCTTCCGGTCAGGTCTTTCGCCCACACCACTTCAATATCATTCCAGCCAAGACCGGCATCGGAAAGCAGGTCGTCGAGCAGTCCTTCGTGCGGACCCCCTTTCTGTAGGCAGACTTTCGCCCCTTTCAGATCTTTGATCGTTTTAAGATGATCGCGGGCTACGGCGTGGTCGCCGGCGGACCAGGTCATCTGGAACAGAACAATGCCTTTGGTTTTCGGATCGCTGCCGATCACTTCGGATGCCATGCCCATCATACGGAACGTGCCGCGCAGCAGCGGAGATTTACCGCTCATGTAGTCGCGTACCTGCTGGATAAAATCATCGCCGGGCACCATATTCAGCTTCAGCCCCTGCTGGGCATAAATTGAACCAGCAGCGGTTTTCAGCCCGCCGTTGGCGTGAAAGGTCGGAACGTCGCCGCCCCAGACAATAAACGGAACCTGAACTTCCGCCGCGCTTTTGGTTTCCCCCACCGGCACATTGCCGACCAGGCTTCTGAATGTTTCTCCCTGTGCAGCACACACAGCCAGAACCGCCGCTGCCATCCAAACTTTCCCCGGTACTTTTTTCACGGTATTCCCCCTTCGATATCTGTCACTCGTACACATTTAATGAAACAACTCCTGCGATGCTACACATCCCGACTCATCCCTTCAAGGCATGGCTCCGGAAATCACTCCCGTTCCGCCTGTTTCTGCTTCGCCTCTTCCCAGCGTTTCAGGAAATATTTCGCGAACCGCGTCGCCCCGGGTAGCAGGCCGATCAGCGCCCGCCCCAGACTGACCGGAAGGAATACCGTCACGGCGCACAGCACCCCGATAACCCGACCGGTTTTTACGCCCTGCCGATAACGCGGCGAACGGATCCAGCGCTTCGCCGGAATCGCCAGATACACCTGTAGGAATCCGTCCACCCCGCCAACCAGATGCGGCGTTAAACGCACCTGCTGTTCGAGATATTTCTGAAGGTCAGCATTCTTTTTCCGGACATAACTTACGGCGGCGTCCCACCCGCGATCCGCCTGTTGAAGAAAGCCTTCAAAGAAAGTCCGTATCTTTCTGTCATCCGCCCATTCATCAAACAGGCTGCCGATCCGCTCTTTCCCGTTTTCCGCCAGATCGGTAAAATCCTCCAGCATCAGTTCCCAGGTTACGCCCAGCCGGGAAACCAGCTCCTTTACCGCCCCTTTTCCCGTCTGCCACAGTTTTTCAATTTTTATCCGTGTGCTCATTTCCTGTCTCCTTTTTGATTGCGGCTCCACTTTTCCACTTCATTCCCGGTATTCCTATTACAATTACACCCATGATTTACACCCCGTTCCTCTCCGCGCTTGCAAAGATTTCCAAGGGTTGGAATACTCCGCATAAATTTTGGAGGTTGATCATGAAGCGTGCCCTATTTCTGGTTTCAATTATTTCGCTGGTGCTGGCCGGGTGTAAAACCACGGAGGTTAAGCCCGACCCCTCAATTCTGCGCGTCGGCGTCACCCCGCGCTCGGAACCGATGATGTTTAAACAGAACGGCCAGATTATGGGGATTGAAGCCGACTTCGCGAAAAAACTGGGCACCGCCTTAAACCGTGAAATCGTTTTCGTCGAAGTTCCGTGGGATAAACAGATCGACTATATCGAGCAAAACAAGACGGACATCATTATGTCGAACATGTCCATTACCGGCGTACGAAGCCAGCGCATTCATTTCACAACGCCCTATCTCGAATCAGGTTTAAGCGGGCTGTTCCGTCGCGACCGGTACGATCCGAACGGGCTGATCGGCAGCGTGATGATGAACCAGTCCCGCCCGATCGGTTTTGTGGAAAACACCACCGGCGAGTTTTTTGCGGCACAGCGTTTTCCGCGCGCCGAAAAGCTGGCCTTCAAAACACCGGCGGACGGAGTGAAAGCGCTGGTTGACGGGAAGATCAATATGTTTATTCACGATGCGCCGGTTCTGTGGTGGATGGCGGCACGGAATGAACGCGATCTGGTTTGTTTTCCGGAAGCACTCAACCGGGAACCGCTGGCGTGGGGCATCGGCCGCCATAATGCGGAGCTGCTCGAAGAGACAAACGAGCTCCTTGCGCAGTGGGATGAAGACGGAACCAGCGCAAAGATTATTCAGAACTGGATTCCCAGTTTTCAGCGCTGATTCCGAGAAAGCGGAAACGTAGGACAAGCGTCCCGCTTGTCACCGCTGCGTGGGGCGGCTTTCGATTCGAGGACAAGCGGGATGCTGACTCTGCTTTCCCCCTCCCCGCGCCCCACCCCCTTACACCAGCGGGCAGCGGACGTTGGCCGGATAGCCCGGTATTTTCCGGGCCAGCGCCTGTTTGAGCAGCGGTACGCCGCCGGTACTGAACGGGGCGGAATAGGCCTTGATCTCTTCCTGCATGATGGCGGCTTCTTCTATTTTTGCGGAAACAGCCAGTGTTTCCATTGCGGCATAAAGTTCCGGGCGGACGTTGGCGGTTGCGGCGACAAATCCGGCGGCGCCCTGCTGAACCGGGGAATACAGGTTGGTGCTGCTGCCGACAAAATAGTTCGGAGTGAATTCCATCAGCCCGAAATTTTGCGCCGAATCTTTTACGGCGAAATGCGGGACGGCTTGCAGGATGGCCGGGGTGATGGCGTTGCCGGTATGTTTCGGGAAGTTGTAGAGGATAAACGGGACGTCGGCTTCTTTTTCCAGCGCGGTGAAATAGTTGATCAATCCCGCCTCGGGAAGACCGGCGGGATAGATCGGAGGAAGTACCGCAACCGCGTCGGCCCCGAATTCATTGGCCCATTGGACTTCAATCCGGTTTTGCGCAAGCCCGGTTCCTCCGGCGTGCAGTACGATCAGCCCCGGGAAATAGCGGCGCGCCAATTTGAGCAGGGTTTTGCGCTCTTCCGGCAGCAGGGAATAAAACTCGGCGGTCGTGCCGTTGACCATAATTCGGTGAATCCCGTGATGCGCCAAAAATTCGAGGTGCTGGATAAAGGCGCGCTGATCAATTTCCCCGTCGTTCCCGAACGGGGTCAATACCGGCACAATCAGCCCTTTGAGGACGACTTCGGCATAATCGGAAACAAACAGGGTTTTATATTTATGAAACAGTTCGTCGGAAACCGATTCAACCGACAGGTGATAGTCGGCATCGCAATACAGATGCATATCCGCCCATTTTTTACTTTCCGCGCCATACTCGGAAAACTCGCGCAGGTTACTTTGCAGAAAGGTCGCAACCGCCTTTTCTTTATCATAGCCGCGTTCTTCAACATCGCGCGCCAGCCGGGTGGTTAACTGGGTTTTCCAGTCCGAATCAATAAACAGCGAAAAGTCGACGAGTTCCCGGAACTCCGGATAGGTCGAAACCTCGCCGTCCAGAATAGTGAACCGCCCCGGCGCAAAGGGTTCGGTTGTTTCCGCTTCACCGGTTGATTTGTCATAGACCGGCTTTTGAAACACCCGGCCGGCCTTCATTTCAATAAGGTTCGATTTCAGCAAATCCAGTTTGTTCGCTTTCGGATGCGGGCCATAGATTTTGTTTTCCGCCCGGAAAACGCGCGGTGTTTTATAGTCATCCAGCCGCAGCACCACGGTATCCGGAAGCCGCGCTGCCAGCGCTTTGCTGAAGGTCGATTTTCCGGTTCCGCCCGGCCCGCCAACGGCCACCAAAATCGGGAACTGTGTTTGAGCAAACATGGATTTCAGCAACTCGGCCACCACCTGTTCAGGCGCGCGGTGCTGGCCGTTTTTCAACGTGATATGGGTTTTATATTTGTGCATCTGCGCAATCTATTTGAATGCCGTCCATTGAAAACAAAAAAACGCGGAGCTTTTTTGCTCCGCGTTTTTCGCTCATCCGTTTCGCCTTTAGAAGGTGTACTGGATTTTTCCGTTGTAACTGATTGAGGTGAATTCGCTACCGAAGCGGCCTTCTGCACCGACGCTGAGTTCAAGGCGCTCTTTAAACAGCATCCCGAAATTGAGGCCGAAATCGAACGAATCCGAATCCTGCCCCTGCACGGTGAAGTAATGCGTATCCCCGTTTCCGCCGATCAGCGTGTAATTCAGCGTATCCGTATCGCTGTTGAATTCATGGTTCCAGGCAAACCGGCCGCGGGTGATGAAATCGAACCGTTTAAGCGACTGCACGTTTGCCATTTCAGCACCGAGAATACTCTGATAGCTCCAGCGGTCATAACTGTCAACCGACCGGCCGACCGCATTCTGCGACTCTTCTTTGTAAGCGTCCTGACTGTAGTTTGCGGCCTGGAACGCCACCACCGGCGCAAAAGTGATCGGCCCGTTAATGGCTTCTTCGCTCGCGCCGATATAAAAGGCCATCGTCGAAGCGTCAATGTCCGCTTTCGATCCGAATACGGTGCCCGACTCATTTTCAATTGAACTGGTTCCGTAACTTCCGATCACATCGACATCGACATCATTCATCCGTACGGTTGCGTACAACGCCCCGTAACCGGTCGACGCATCGGACGTATCGCCGTCATTCTGATCAATCGTCGAATTCGCCATACCGCCGGCCGCACCGACGACCGCCTTTTCAAAGGCCGCATCCACCCCGATCACCGAACCGAACGTGGTGGAGTCATATCCGGATAAGGCTCCCGAATCATCGCGTGCACCCTGATTGCCATATCCGGCAATCCAGCCGCGCCACTGACCTTCGGCATTGGCCGGACCGTATCCGCCTTCCGGCGTGAAATAACTGGTTTGCATCAGCATTTCACTGGTGCGGTGGTTGATGTATTTGATGCCCTGCAATACCCCGTCCATGTGGACATAGGTCGGGAGACCGCGCGTATAAAACTGCTCCATCTGGCGCAACGCATATTGCGGCGAAAGGGTGTTGATCAGCGCAACCTGCCGGTTTGCAACTTCATTACCGGCAAGCGACATCATCTCAATCTCATTAATCACCGCCGCCAGATCCGGATTCTGCGGATTCAGCACATCATTCATGCTGATACGGTTGATGATCGCGATGATGTCATTTCCCGCCGTCGTCTGCAATGCAACACCGAGCAATGAACCGGACGTGTTCAGCATCGACTGCAAATCAGCTGTCGTCGCAT
>QKFE01000033.1 GCA_003252225.1 Kiritimatiellales bacterium
GGAATCCGAACCCTTCAAACAGGGAGGGAAAAATCATCAGGTCGCATCCCGAATAGAGCAGGGGCAGAGTTTCTTCCGGCACAAAACCCGGAAACAGAATCTCGTTTTTAACCGGGCTTTCGGCGGCGCGTTTCCGGATGATTTCCGCGCCGTTCCAGTCCGCTCCAACCAGTATCAACTGATGTGCGCTATCGTTTTCTAATTTAAACCGCTCAAAGGCCTCAATCAGCCGGAGATGGTTTTTACCCGGGTGTTCCAGCCGCGAAACATAAACAAAAAACGGCTTTTCAATTCCGAGCGATGAGCGGAGTTTTTCGCGGGCGGTTTCCGGATCGGCCGGACGGAACAGGGCGTGGTTGATGCCCGAATAAATCACCGCTATTTTTTCCGCCGGAAATCCCGTAAACCGGACGATGTCGTTTTTTGTAAATTCGCTGACGGCAATCACGCGGTCCGCATTGCGGATCATCGCCGGAACCAGTTTACGGTTAAACTGCATCCGGGCGGCGTCATATTTTCCATCCACATGAAAGGCTGCCAGATCGTGCACCGTTGCAACAACCTTCGCTCTTTTCACCAGCGGAATCCGTCGCGCGCTCGGGATATGCAGCACATCGAATTCGCCGGAAAAGGGGAGGGCGGCGTTGTGCCAAAACAGGTTTGCCAGCGGTCGGTTGATAAATGCGGGAAGCAGCCGTTTTTCAAAATTAGACCCCGAAAGCGGAATCAAATCCGCCTCATTTTCCGCCATTAAAAGCGTGTATTCGTTTTCCGGATCTTCGAGCTGCAGGGAACGGATCAGCTCCCGGATATATGTTGCAACACCCGAGCGCCCTCCCTGCAGCACAAATGTGGAAAACCCGATCTTCATCGGGAAAAAGATTAAAGTTACCGAAGAGGTGAAACAAGGATGGAGCGTGCAAATCTCCCTCCCGATCTCCGGACGGGAAGAGGAGTCTTATGCTTTTTCCGCGCCGAATTTATAGATGCAGATGTGTGAATAGGTTTCGCCCGGCGCCAATTCCGTTGACGGGAAATGGGGGTGGTTCGGGCTGTCCGGATAGTGCTGCGTTTCGAGGCAGAGGCTCTCCTGCGGGTTATAAACTGCGCCGCCTTTTCCGGTTATATTTTCCACATAGTTTGCGGCATAAAACTGCACACCCGGTTCCGTCGTCCAGCATTCCATTGTCCGCCCGCTTACCGGTTCAACCACTTTTGCCGCCAGCGTCAGTTCGCCCTCTTTCGCCTGATTGATGCAGTAATTATGGTCGTATCCGCGGCCCTGCACGGCCCCGATATTTTTGCCGATCGGGGTCAGTTCGAGCAGATCCATTTCGGTGCCTTTCACCGCGCGGAATTCTCCGGTCGGCGTGCTTGCATCGTCAACCACGGTGTATTTGTCGGCGTTAATCTGAATCAGCTGATTGTGCACGCTGCCGCCATTGTGTCCCGCCAGATTGAAATAGCTGTGGTTTGTCAGGTTCACCACCGTCTTTTTATCGGTGGTTGCGGCGTATTCAATTTTCAGCGCGTTATCGTCCGAAAGCGAATAGGTCATTTGGACGGACAGTGTACCCGGATAGCCCTCTTCTCCGTCGGGGCTGATCGTTTTCATAACGACGGAATCGCCGGCAATTTCCGCCTCCCAAACCTTTTTATCGAAACCGGCCAATCCGCCGTGCAGTGCATTCGGGCCGTTGTTGACGGCCAGCGTGTATTCTTCGCCGTCGATCGAAAACCGCCCGTTTGCAATCCGGTTGGCGTAGCGACCGCAGACCGTGCCGAAATACGGGTTCGCATCGCTTTCATACCCCGCCATATCGTCAAAGCCCAGCACCACATCGGCGATGTTCCCGCTTTTATCCGGCACGTCCAGCGAAACAATCACGCCGCCGTAATTTATGATTTTGGCCTTTATTCCGTTGCTGTTCTCTAAAATGAACGCATCCACCTGCCGCCCATCCTTCGTCTGCCCGAATGTTTTTTTTGTTATGCTCATTTTTTTCCCCTAATTGGTATCAAATTTCGTTTAATCAAATATCAGTTAAATAAATGAATCCCTATTTTTCTAGCAGCTTGTCGGACTTAGAGCTGTGCTTTAATAAATAGCTCAAAAACAGGCAAACAACTGGGGGCAGAGTCTAAAAATCGTTGATTCGTTTATGAGTCATTTTTGATTTTTAAATTCTGAGCGAGTTGTTTTTCTAACCCCTGTTCTTTTTGCCCATTTTCAGGAGTCTCAGTCAACAAACCATCAACAAAGGATTGCGGCTGGATCGTATATTTTGCGCAGATTTCTGTCCTTCCAGTCAACAAACCATCAACAAACCTTCAGCATTTACGCCCAATAGGGAATATATCGCTTGTTACGAACCCCGGCATCCGGGTCGTATGGCCGAATGACTTCTGCGTCCAGAGCGAGATTAATAATTCGCGTTGCCTGTGCTTTATTGTGTTCCTCAATGCCAAACCGCTCCCGCACCGAGGTATTATTCATAATGTCCCGATTAACGTATTTTAAGCAACAGTGCAGGTAACAGGCGCGGATACGATCTTCTTTGTCCATCGCCCGAAGCCCCTTATGTGAAAATAATACCGCTCGAGTATGACTTTCCGTTTGTTCGAATAGGGGGGCAGGGAGCTGATAAAATTCGGTTTGGAAAACAACCTTGTCGACTCCGCTTCCTCGCTCTTCGCAAATACCAATCCTTCGGAGAAATGAGGCCAGAGCTTCATTCCGGCTTCGCGGTGGAGAATCGAGAAACCGGTTTGTGTCAACCAGCGGGATGCCCGGGTTGGTTATTTCCATACGATCGCTGAAGATCTCGATCATGGGGCTGGTTCCACTCATGCCAAAATCTTGGTGGATGATGGCGTTGGCTACCAACTCCCGGACGGCCAGATCAGGATACATGGGAACTGTTTTTCGAAGCGCTTTTCCTACCACTTCATTTTCCGGAAGGAACGTGCCGATGGTGTCTAAGAGACCTGCGAATCCGGACGCATATCCTTTGGTGCCTTCAATTTCCCGGACGGTCTCAACTCGACTGTTCCCTTTGTAGAGAATCAAACGAACCACTTTTCGACGCAGGTGCGAAAAAGAACTCAACTTGCGGGCAAAAAGGATTGCTCCCAGATTTGTGATATTCCACTTCCCGGCTACATGTTCACAGATGAGCCGGTCATTTTTGAGTCGTTCCAGAATGCCATCTCGATTCTCGGGAAGGGTTTGTTCGGTTAATTCAAAATAGGAGGGATAGTCGAGAATTTTAAGGACTTCATCCGCGTCCGCGCGCTCTGCCGCAATTAACTCCTCGAAAGGCGTTTGATCGAAAACCCGCCAGAGCTCGCGTTCCTTTTCCTGATGCTCTTTGAGTTTCTTTTTATACGAACCAACGCGGATATACTCGGTTTGATCGAAAGCGACAGGCGTATGATTTGCTGCCTGTATTTCCAGGATCACAACCGGTTTACTTTCAAAAAGAAAACGGTGAAACACAAAGTGCAGTTTCGGCACTGTTTTTTGAAGAAGCCAGCTTTCAAGCTCCTGCTGCTTATGGCGCGCAGTTTCAGGATTAAACGATGTTCCAACGATATCATGCGTTTTATCGTCGATACCCCAGACCACATAACCACAACGCTTTCCCAGTAGTGCTGCAGAGTTGGCCAAGGCTGAAATATACTCACCAACCTGTTCCGGAATTGCATTGTTGTGCTTAAACTCTACCCACTCGGTTTCCTTCGGGAGCTTGATTAACTCCCGAAGTAAACTGTGCAGGTAATCTTCTGTTCGCTCTACTGTCATGATTTATCAGGACGAGGTTAATTTTCCACGCTGGTGTAGAGGACGCGGGCGTTGTCGTCGTTGGTGATGGTGAATTCCTCCATGTGGAAGTGCGAATCGGACACGAAGGTGAGGTGGCCCTGGAACTCTTTTTCGAGATCGATAAGCGCCTGTTCGTCTTCTTTACGAAGGCGGTCGAGCACCTGCGGGTTGACGGTGACGCGCATGGAATGGGTGCCGTTGCGGTCTTTGCGCATCGACTCGGAAACGCGGCGCTGAATTTCAACACTCATCGAAAGCGGGGATTTTACGCGACCGCGGCCGCGGCAGTAGTGGCAGTCCACATAGCCGGAGGTGAAGATTGATTCTTCGACGCGCTGGCGGGTCATTTCCAGCAGGCCGAGCTGTGAAATCTGCAGCACGTTGGTGCGGGCGCGGTCTTTTTTGAGGGCGTCTTTGAGCGCGCGGTAAACGGTGCCCTGATCGCGCTTCGATTTCATATCAATGAAGTCGACGATTACGAGTCCGCCGACGTTGCGCAGGCGCAGCTGGCGGGCGACCTCTTCGGCGGCTTCGAGGTTGACCTCTAAAATGGCCTCCTCCTGCGATTTACTGCCTTTATGCCGGCCGGTATTGACGTCGATGGCAACGAGCGCTTCGGTTTCGTCGAAAATCAGATAAGCGCCGGATTTCATCCAGACTTTACGGCGGTAAGCGGATTCGATCTGTTTTTCGACTTCAAAGTAGTCGAAGATCGGCTCTTCACCGCCGTACATCTGCACCCAGTTGCGCGAACGGCGCGAAAACTTGGCGATAATCTGGCGGGTGGTGTCGAACATTTCGCGGTTATCGATGTAAATGCGGTCGATGTCTTCGGTCAGGTAATCGCGTACGACGCGTTCGGCGAGTCGGGGTTCGGAATAGAGGCAGCAGGGCGCGGGGGTTTCGTTGATGCCTTTTTCGATATCGCGCCAGATTTCAAACAGGGTGCGGGCATCGCGGGCAAAACTGACTTTGCGGGTGCCGGAGCCGGCGGTGCGGACAATTAACCCGATATTTTCCGGAACCGGCAGGCGCGCCAGAATTTTTTTCAGCCGGTTGCGCTCTTTCACGTCGTCGATCTTGCGGGAAATCCCCTTAAGGTGCGTCCCCGGCATCATCACCAGAAAACGGCCGGGAATACTCAGGTTGGCGGTGACGCGCGGGCCTTTGGTGCCGATGGCGTCTTTGGTGACCTGCACAATGATTTCGGAGCCGATCGGGAAGATTTTTTCCATTTCGCCGGGTTTATATTTTTTGCGCCGCCGGGTGGAATTCTTTGCGCGGATTCCTTCTTCGCGCTCAAGGCGCGCGGCGTCTTCCGGGATCATATCCCAGTAGTGAATGAACGCATTCTTTTTGAGGCCGATATCGACAAACGCCGCCTGCAGACCATCTTCAAGGTTCTGGATTTTCCCTTTGAAAATACTGCCGACGATGCGGTTATCCTCCTGGCGTTCGATGTGAAAATTATCGAGCCGTCCGTCTTCGAGCACCGCCACGCGCGTTTCGAGCTTCTCAATGTTAATGATGATCTCTTTCTTTTCGCGTTTGGTGCCGGTGATGGCTCCTCTAAGTTTTTTAAGCATGGTTTCTCTCCTTATCTGATTCTTCGGCGATGGTAGACACTTTGCACCAGGCCGAGTGCGATCATGGTGCTGACCATGAAGGAGCCGCCGTAACTCATCAGAGGCAGCGGCAGCCCTGTGATCGGCAGAATACCGATCGTCATCGCAATGTTCACAAACACATGGCAGAACAACATGACGCCGATACCCAGCGTCATGAGCCGCCCAAACTCATCGCGGGCCCGAATCGATGCCCGCATACATCTTCCTAACAGCACGGCGTAGAGGCTGATGATCAGCATCCCGCCCATGAAACCGGTCTCTTCTGCAATCACGCAGAAGATAAAGTCCGTCGGCGCAACCGTTCGGGGCAGAAAACCCAGAATGTTTTGCGTCCCCTGTAAATAGCCTTTGCCGCGCAGGCCGCCCGAACCCACCGCAATCTGCGACTGCAGTTTGTTCCAGCCCGCATCGGCCAAATCATGATCTTTCGTAACAAAAACTTTGATGCGCCCTTTTTGGTACTCCTCCATAAACGGCATTTCCGGCAACACGATTTTCGGGCGGTCGGCCTTCGCCATCGCCTCGATTTCGGGGGTGGTTTCGTGCGCCACCCAAAAGCAGACAACACCGGCAA
Source organism: Kiritimatiellales bacterium (assembly GCA_003252225.1). Taxonomy (GTDB): domain Bacteria; phylum Verrucomicrobiota; class Kiritimatiellia; order Kiritimatiellales; family Pontiellaceae; genus Pontiella. The sequence continues at coordinate 6,029 of QKFE01000033.1, forward strand.
AAAGCAGGACCGAAGCCACGCCGGCAATCAGTAGTTTCCGCTGGACGCCCATATAAAGCAGAATGGCCAGTGTGATCGGCGCGAGCATCAAAGAGGTACTCAAATCGGGTTCAATTAAAATCAGTAAAAACGGCAGGCCGACAATCGCCGCACAGTGAAAGAAGGTTTTCCATTCATCGGTATCGCGATCCGGCGCACTGAGGTAATCGGAGAGTTTGATGACGGCGGCAATCTTTGCGATTTCGGAGGGTTGCAGCGTAAAACCCGGCAGCGGAATCCACCGGTGTGCGCCCGCCACTTTCGGGAAGGCAAAAACCAGCAGCAGCAGAAAAATTGCCCCCGCATAAATCCACCACGAAAGCGTCGAAAGCACTTTATAGTCATAAAACACAATGATGAAATAGGCGCCCAAACCCAGTCCGGCAAAGGCCAGCTGTTTGTACCAGTTATTTCCGACCGCCTCCGGCGATTTAAACTGGGCACTGTAAATAAACGCCACGCTCAACCCCACCAGTGCAAAGATGGTGCAAAGCATCGTCCAGTCCAGCCGCTTTAAATGAATGCCGTTCATCGCAGCCCCTCCGGTGTTGCGAGTGTGCCGTCATATTCAAACAGCTTTTTATACAGGGCGCTCAAACGCGGGGCGATGGTGGAGCCGCCGGAATTTCCGTCTTCGACAATCATGGCGACGGCATAGCGCGGGAAGTGGAACGGGGCGTATGAAATCATCCACGTGTGGGTACTGGCCACCACCGCTTCGCCGACTCTTTTGGTGTACTGTGCCGACCCGGTTTTTCCGGCGATTTCAATCTCCGGAACGCGTGCGTCCCGTGCTGTTCCTTTTGCGTGCTGAACCACATCGTACATGCCGCCGCGCACAATTTCCAAAGCATCCACCGGGATATCGATGCGGCGGATTGCCCAGGTCGGATTGGTGATAAACTCTTTGTCCGGAGTATTGCGCCATTTTTTGACGAGCCGCGGCCGGTAGAGCGTTCCGCCGTTGGCAATCGTGGCCGCGACCATTGCCATTTGCAGCGGGCTGACGGTGATGCGGCCCTGCCCGATGGCCATATTGCAGGCATCGATATCGTTCAGTGAATTTTCCGGCAGGTTGCCGTATTTGAGGTCCTTTTGTACGGGGGCTTCTTCGAGGTTCGGGAAAATACCGGCATATTGGCCGATGCCGAATTCTTCGGCCATTTTGCGCATCGGCTCGTAGCCTTTATCCAGCGCCATTTCGAACATAAAGACGTTGCACGAATACATCAGCGCTTCGCGGATGTTAATTTCGCCGTGTTCTCCATGCCGTTTGTGAATCCAGCAGCGCATCTGTTTTTTGCCGACTTTAAAGCCGTTGTAGCATTTGTGGGTGACTTCGGAATAGGTCGGGTCTTCGCGCAGCACCCCGAGCGCGGCGATCGGTTTGAAGGTGGAACCGGGCGGATACTGCCCGAATACGGCGCGGTGATACGTGCGTTTCGACGGATCTTCCATTAGCGCCCGACGATAGGCTGGCGAGACCATGTAAATATTGGGGTCGAACGAGGGAGAACTGGCCATCGCCAAAACATCGCCGTTGTTGGGGTCGAGAATAACACAGGCGCCGCGTACGGGCAGACTGGTGTCTTCACCGGGTTGTTTCATTGCGAGCGCTTCCATCGCAAACTGCTGGATGGTCGCATCGATCGTGAGTTCCAAATCGCCGCCCGGTTTCGGGGGGGTGGTTTGCAGGGTGCCGTGGTGGAAGCCGGAAACATCGATCTGTACCAATTGATAACCGGGCTCGCCCTGCAGCAATTCGTTATAGGTGCTTTCCAGTCCCTTCCGGCCCTCGATATCACGCAGGTCAAAATGGAACTGTTCGCCCTCTTCTTCGCGGATGGCGTCGGCCTCCAGCGTGAAACCGATTAAATGCGCCATCGCATCGCCTTCGGGGAAGGTGCGCGAGGGTTTGTAATAAATATCGGTGGCCGCGAGGCTCGAACAGCTGTCCGCCCATTTTGCCATTACTTCCGGGGTAATGTTTTCCCACGCCATCAGGGGCAGGGGACGGCGGGCGAGAATGTGGTTTTTAATGTCCTGATAGCTCACCTGTCTGGGAATGCCGATGCGGTCGGCGATTTCGTAAATCAATTCGAGGGTATTTGCTGCGGTAGACGTGGAGCGGTCTTCCAAATCCTTGGTATGGATGACGATTGAATTACCCTGCAACGGCTTTTCGGTGTCCAGCCCGTAAACGGTTCTACGACTGCCCCCCGCTGTTTTGGGCGCGGTCCATTGGTCAAGCAGCGCGAGCCAAACCGATTGTTCCTCCGGGGTAAGATTTTCCCAAACGGTCAGCGGTTTATCCAGGCTCAACTTCACATGTTCCTTGATTTCCCGATAGGAGACGTCGGGGCGCCGCTCAATACGCTGCCAGATTTCGTGAATCAGCCCCAGCGTATTGGCCAGTGTCGAACGGGGCGTGCGCAGCTCTTCGGTGTAAATGGCGATGTTGTAGGTCGGAATGCTGTCCGCGAGCACCTTTCCGTTGGTGTCAAAAATTTTTCCGCGAACCGCCGGAAGGCGGATACGGCGTACGCTCTGCCGCATAAAATCGGCGTCAAACCCGCTCTTTTCCTGTACCTGCAAATGCCACAGTTCTTTGGCCAGCACACTCATTCCGAGCAGCATCATTCCAAATGCCGCCCAGATCACCAGCACACTGCGCTGTTTCTTCTGCCGTACCCTCATTGCCATCCGTACCCCCTTCTTTCCGGGAAAAGGGACGCAAATTTTTTAGCGGCAAACGAAGCGGCCGGAAGGGTGAATAGGCCCAGCCAGAAACCGCCGGAAAGGCGCAGGAAAACCTGCCCCAGCGTCAGCGGCCGCTGGCCGGTGAGCGCATACAGAATCATCGTAACCAATACCGTGAAAACACCCAGCAAGGCCCCGAAAATCAGCTGGGTAACAAAGCCGTCGGAAAAAATCTCCGTGTGAATCCGGTTCGCCGCCCACCCGAAAAGCGGAAACGCAATCAGCGCCGGACCGAACGGCCCGATCTCCAGCCCGTCCTGCACCAACGCGGCGGTAAACACCGAAATCCACATTTCGCGTCTGTTTTGACGCAACGCGTAATGCAGAGCCAATGCCGCCAGAATCGGCGGCTTTAATCCGCCGAAAACCGCCCAGCCCGGCAGCAGCTGCTGAAGCAGTGCCCCGATTAAAACCGTGGCGAACATAATGAGGCGCTTTTTACTCATCGCATACCTCCAAGGAGGTGGGGCATTGCCGATTGTCGATTGATGATTGCCGATTTATTGGTCTGCGACCGCCTTTGTAAATAAAAGGCTAACGCCGCCTGAGTTCCGCAAATCGGCAATCGGCAATCGGCAATCAAAAATTGGATGCGACAAAGGAGCATCATTTCGCCTCCTTTTTCGACACGACAAACACATAATCCAGTAGGCCGACGGTGGCGCGCGGGACGATTTCGGCATATTGAAACAGCCCGCTTTTGTCGCGGAACACCTTTTCGACGTAACCGATATGCACCCCTTTCGGGAAGGCGCCGTCGCTCGAAAGCCCCGACGTCACCACTTCATCGCCGACGCGGATTTCGACATCTTTGTTAATAAATTCCATTTTGGCTTTGGGGTCGCCTTTTATATTGCTGCCCATTCCGCGAACGAGCCCGAATCCGTTTTCGAGCCGGTCGATTTTCGCGGATACCCGGCAGGCCGGATCGGACACCAAAAGCACTTCCGTTGTGAACGGCGAAACTTCGGTGGTTTTGCCGACGAGGCCGTCCGGGCTGATCACCGCCCGGTTTTTCGCAATGCCGTCTTTTGACCCTTTGCCCAGCCGAACCGTGCTCCACCAGCCGGAAATATTGCGGCTGACAACATCGCACGGAACCATTGTGAAGGGGGATTCGTTGTAAAATTTAAAGGCGCGGCGCAGGCGGACATTATCCTGCTCCGCATTGCGCAGGCGGTTGAGTTCGGCCTGAACGCGAACGAGTTCCTGAGAGAGGTCGCGGTTTTTTTCGGCCGTTCCGCCAATCCCCCGGATTGCCGCGCCGGCTTCGGAAAGTCGGCCCCAAACCGTTGATGTTCCGCGTTCCGCCGGTGCCGTGACGGTACGCACAACCCCCTTGCTTTTATTTGTAAAAGAGGGCATCGGGACGAACGCAAGCAGCAGCAATGCGAAGATTACTGCCGCAACGACTATTCTTTTTTTTCGTAAAGCCATTGTCCCAATCGGGATGACAGGCTCAAATCCGCTTCATCGCGGGAAATTGTTCCGGAGCTTTAGTTGTTGGGCCCCGCCATTTTACGAAGGAAATTAATTTCGTGCAGAACAATACCTGTCCCCTCGGCCACCGCGCTGAGCGGGTCGTCCGCCACATGCACCGGCAGGGCGGTTTTCTCCGAAATCAGCGTGTCGAGCCCGCGCAGCAGTCCGCCGCCGCCGGCCAATACCATTCCGCGGTCCACCAAATCGGCAGACAGCTCCGGCAGGCAGCGTTCCAGCGTAATCCGCACCGCTTCAACAATCTGGTTCACCGGTTCCTGCAGCGCCTGACGCACCTCTTCGGAGCTGATTGTCAGCGTCCGCGGCAGCCCGGCCACCAAATCGCGCCCTTTGACCTCCATGGTGCTTTCGTCACCTGTCGGCATGGCCGATCCCATCGTAATCTTAATTTCTTCGGCGGTTCTCTCTCCTATGAGCAAATTATATTCCCGCTTGATATGCTGGATAATCGCCTCGTCCATCTCATCGCCGCCGACGCGCACACTCCGGCTGTAAACAATACCGGCGAGGGAGATCACGGCCACTTCGGTCGTGCCGCCCCCGATATCCACAATCATGTTGCCGGCAGGTTCCTGTACAGGCAGGCCCACCCCGATTGCAGCGGCCATCGGCTCTTCAATTAAAAACACATCGCGCGCGCCCGCATGCATGGCGGAATCCTTCACCGCGCGCTTTTCCACTTCCGTAATACCGCTCGGTACGGCAATCACCACCCGGGGCCGTACCATCCGTCTTCTGTTATGCACCTTCTGGATAAAATAGCGGAGCATCGCCTCGGTCACTTCAAAATCCGCGATCACTCCGCTCTTCATCGGGCGGATTGCCACGATGTTCCCCGGGGTTCGTCCGAGCATCCGTTTGGCCTCGTCCCCCACTGCCAGAACCCGGTTCGTGCCGGCCTGTACCGCCACCACCGAAGGTTCACGAATCACGATGCCGCGATCACGCACATACACCAGTGTATTCGCCGTTCCCAGATCGATACCGATATCGCTGGAAAACATTCCCAAGGCCTTGTTGAACATACGTGCTTTTCCTTACTAAAAAAACTGGTTTGGTAAAAATCGATAGACAATGTGACAAAACCGCCGAAATGGTCAAGGGCAAAGCGAAAGCAACGCCCGTGCCACAGGGCTGATTCATTTGTTTTCCTTTGTGCTTGAAGGCAACCACGTTGGATTTTTTGACATAACTAGGCGGAAGGCGAGTTCGGAGCCGTCTTTGCGCATGGCGGCGATGAATCCGTTGGTGGTGGCTTTGCGGGCGTTGGGT
>QKFE01000179.1 GCA_003252225.1 Kiritimatiellales bacterium
TCTGTCCAGGTGAGCTACCGGGGCGAAAAAAATCCGTTAACCGGATTTAAAGCGCGTCGGAGAATGCCTCTGTCGCTTCCAAAGTTCAAACATTTATTAAACGCCATCGAAAGCACGTCAGGTACCAAAGGAAAACAAATGAATCAGCCCTGGCGTTCAGAAAGTTAAGCAAGTTCGGGGTTGCTTTCCCGTCCTGTATTTTTAATCTTTTTCGCTCCATCAGGCCCCGGTAGCTCACCTGGACAGAGCGCAGGATTCCTAATCCTGAGGCAGGAGGTTCGAGTCCTCTCCGGGGTGCCACTTATTTTCCGAACTTTTTCCTTGGAACAGCTTTTGTGTTGCGGTTTTTTGTTCGTAAAATATCTCGTATTAGACGCACATAACGTATTTACGGCGGAGGGAATTGATTTATTATGGGTTGATTCGTTAAGGCAAAGGCGGCACACCGATATGAAGACCTATCAGCAGTTTATTGACGGGAAGTGGGTGGATTCCCATTCCGGAAAAACCGATATTGTAATTAATCCGGCCAATGAAGAGCCGGTCGGCATCGTGCAGGACGGCGATGCGGCCGATGCGGTTTCGGCGCTTGAAGCGGCAGAACGGGCGCAAAAAGCATGGGGTCGTATTCCGCCGCGAAAACGGGCGGAGGTTCTGCGCGCATTTGCAAATGAAATCCGGGCAAATCGCGAACGGCTGGCGGAACTGCTGGTCCGTGAGGGCGGCAAGCTGATCGGTGTGGCGCGGATGGAGGTGGATGTGACCGCTTCCTTTATCGATTATGCCTGCGATTGGGCGCGTCAGCTGGACGGCTCGATTGTGCCGTCGGACAACGAAAAAGAGCATATCTGGATACACTCGATTCCGCGCGGCGTGGTGGTCGGCATTACGGCGTGGAATTTTCCGCTGGCGCTGGCCGGGCGTAAAATCGGTCCGGCACTGGTGGCCGGTAATGCGATTGTGGTAAAGCCGCCGCCGGATACACCGCTGGCGACACTGGAACTGGGCGATATCGCGAATAAGGTCGGAATTCCGGCGGGTATTTTGAATATCATCACCGGCCCGGGGCAGGAAGTGGGCGGTACGCTGGTTTCGCACCCGATCACAAAAATGGTTTCAATGACGGGCAGTACGCCGGTCGGGCAGATTATTCTCGAAAACAGTGCAAAGAATCTCGCGCACGTGCAGCTGGAGCTGGGCGGAAAAGCGCCCTTTATTGTGCTGCCGGACGCCAATCTGAAAGCGGCGGCGGACGCTGCGCTGCATTCGCGCTTCGATAACTGCGGGCAGGTCTGCACCTGTAATGAGCGCCTTTACCTGCACGAGTCGATTTACGACGAATTCATGGAGATCTTTATGCCGATGGTGAAGGCGCTGAAGGTGGGCGACCCGATGGATCCGAAATCGGATATGGGCCCGAAAATGAACGCCCGCGAGCAGCAGAATATGAAGGATATGGTGAAGCTGACGCTGGAACAGGGCGCGACGCTGGCCTGCGGTGGAAAGGTTCCGGAAGGCGAACAGTTTAAAAAGGGTTTCTGGTTTGAACCGACGGTTTTCACCGATGTGACGCAGGATATGACCGTGGTTCATAAGGAGACGTTCGGGCCGATTCTGCCGGTGCTCAAATTCAGTTCGCTGGAGCAGGTGATTGAATATGCGAACGACTGCGAATTCGGTCTGGCCGCAATGGTGTTCACTGAAAATATGAAAACCGTGATGCGACTGACGGATGAGCTGGAGTGCGGCGAAATTTATATTAACCGCGGCCACGGCGAACAGCATCAGGGTTTCCACAACGGCTACAAAATGAGCGGAACCGGCGGGGAAGACGGAAAGCACGGCGTTGGGCAGTATTTGGAAAAGAAAACTTTTTACGTCAATTACAACTGAATGATTAACCACGGAATACACTGAAAACACAGAAGGCTCTTCTGGGCTGGGAAAATATGAGCAAAATTAAAAAAATTGAAACGCGCCTTTTTGAGGTGCCGCTGCCGGAAGTGCTGTCGGATGCGAAGCACGGCGACCATTTCTATTTTGAACTGGTGACGGCGACGGTCACGCTGGAAGACGGCAGCGAAGGAACCGGGTACACGTATACCGGCGGCAAAGGCGGCCATGCAATTAAGGCGATGATTGAACACGATCTTGCGCCGGTGTTGGTGGGTAAAGACGGAACGGCGATTGAGTCGATTTATGATTTTATGGAGTGGCATATCCATTATGTCGGCCGCGGCGGGATTGCTTCGTTTGCGGTTTCGGCGGTCGATATCGCCCTTTGGGATATCCGCTGCAAAAAGGCGGGCGAACCGCTTTGGAAAATGGCCGGCGGGGCGGGGAATACGTGCAAAGCGTATTGCGGCGGAATTGATTTAATGTTCCCGCTCGAAAAGCTGCTGAACAATATCCGCGGCTATCTGGTGTCGGGTTTTAATGCGGTGAAAATTAAAATCGGCCGCGAAAATCTGGATGAGGATATCGAGCGG
>QKFE01000342.1 GCA_003252225.1 Kiritimatiellales bacterium
GTACGATAAAGCCAACCGCACGTCGATCCATTCATACCGCGGCCCCGGAATTGAAAAGGGGCTCGAAATACTGGCCGAAATAAAAGCCAAATACGACGTTCCGGTTTTGACCGATGTTCATTCGATTGAAGAGATCCGCATCGCATCCGAAGTAGTCGATATTATTCAGCTCCCTGCCTTTTTAATTCGGCAGACGGATTTGGTGGTTGCGGCGGGCGAAAGCGGCGCGGTGGTGAACGTGAAGAAGGCGCAGTTTGCCGCGCCGTGGGATATGGCCAATGTGATCAAAAAAATCGAATCAACCGGTAATCAGAAAATACTGCTCACTGAACGCGGCGCATCGTTCGGTTACAACACGCTGGTGGCCGATATGCGCAGTCTGATCATTATGCGCGAAATGGGATATCCGGTGATTTTTGACTGCACGCATTCCGTTCAGTCGCCGGGCGGGCAGGGGGAAACCTCCGGCGGCGACGGCCGTTTTGCCCCCTATTTGGCAAAGGCCGCGGCCGCGGTCGGCGTCGACGGCATGTTTATTGAAACGCACCCCGATCCGGCCAGCGCGCTTTCCGACGGGCCGAATATGATTCCGCTCAAAGAGCTGCCCCGGCTGTGGGAAAAGCTCGATGCGATTGACCGGATAAAATAGCTGCCCGGTAACGTTTTTCGTTTTAATTTTTCGGCTGGAAGTCTCGAAGGAGATTACCCCAATCGATGTCCTTTTGCAGGGTGTCGGACAGGCCCCAGAAGGTGATTGCGGCTTTTCCGGTTTGGGGATCGCGCCAAACGTACGCGACGGCTTTCTGGGTGCCGGAATAAATCAGCTCGCCGCTCGGAGTTTGCCGGACGCTTTGGGCGGCCAGCAGAATGGCGAACGAGGTGTCGCGCGGATTAAACAGTTCGCGCGTGTTGCGGAAAAAGCTTTCGAGTATCCAGGGTGAAACTGTTTTGCTCCCTTTATCCTCAAAATCCGCAAAGACCTTTTTCAATTCGTTCATGTCGATATTCGCCGAATAATGTTCCGCATCATTGGTCCAGCTGTTTCGGGCAATGTGGCCCATAAAAAGTTCAGCGGCATCTTCGGCCTGTTTGGCGGAAAGATAGCGTGTCCCCGAACCGTTAAATTCATCGACCGGCATACCCATGAATGCGGCGGCGATGGCATTTTTATGCGGTGAATAGGGGTTGATGCGCCCTTGGGTCGGCGGGCCGTTTTCGAACGGTGACAGATTTGCGAGCAGCAGATGAGTTTGATCCGGATCATTCGCCTCGATCATTTGAATGGTCTGCCACGGTTTTTGCGTATCGTAGAGAAAATAGGTGAATTCATACGGCGTGTCGATGCGGTCGGCGTTGCGCACATAAATACGGTCTTTGTCATCGTCTGTTAAGGCAATGGCCTGAATCACTTCGCGGTTTATTTCGCCCAATGTATCGGGGTATGTCTCATTATCGCCAACCTCAATCCATTGGGCAGTATCCGTGCAGTCCCAGTTCAGGCGCGGATCGATGGCTGCATAACCGAGTGTAAAGGAGATGTTTGTGTTTATGCCTGAAAAGATTAGTTCAGCCAGATCGTTGACATCCCCGATCAGGACGTTTTCAACCAGATTGCTGATTCCAATCTCAATATCTTTTGTTTGGTCGTATACTTTTTCGTCGGAGTCGATGCATTCGAGCCGTGTGATTTCAATGTCGCCCTCTTTTAGTTCCTCGAAAAGCCGGATCAGTTCGTTCGTTGTACTGACTCGTACAACATAGTTTGATGTGAAGATTTCAAGATCAACCGGTTTGTTCCATTGCGCGGTTACCTTAGAAGGAATTTCGTCCTGCCCTGTCCAATCATCGAGGTCGCCAAACAGTTCAGCATTGAGATCCGATCCGGACATATCTGGATTGTTGATAAAAAACGTTGTGTCGTTGGCGTAGCCGGGGAACGGATACCAAACTTCCACGGAGGCCGTGCATTCATTGGTTATTTCGACGTGTGATAAGTAAGCATCTTGCCCATCTCCCTGAATCACCGGTTCAAAGTGGATGGTGCAGCTGAGTATTACTTCGTTGATCAGGGGGACGGGTTCGACGGAACGGTCGATATCTTCGGGAATACAGTCGGTGTCGAGATAATCCTTCAACTGGTTGATGACATATTGAGTGTCGATAGCCGGTATTTCACTGAGTTGCGCTTCGATGAAATCAAGGTTTGCCATAACGGAGGCATAGTCGTTGCCCATGAAAGTGCGGACAGGCATTCCGGTCGGCGCATACGAACAGGTGTTGAAGCTGGAAATATCGGTTGTGATTATTTTCCGGGAATCGACCCGGTTGAGTTGATACATATCGCGAAGAGTTTCAAATCTGCGCCACGCATTTTCGCGGTTGTAAACAAAGGCCAACCCTGGACTAAGGTCGGGTGCTGTGTCTGCGGGATCAAATCCTTTCAAATTGCTTTCATCATAAAGCAGGAAAGACATTTGCTCTTGTCTTCTCGAGTCACCGTTAAATTCCGGGATGATCTCGTCATCGCGAGTGAGCTGTATTTCTTTCGGCGAAAGGCCGGCGCGGCGTTCGAAATAGGAGGCGGTATTGTTTGAAACGCCGCCGACGGAGTTGGCGTCGAGCAGTCCGGAGGTGTTGACGACGATAAACGCGACGCGGCCGATAGGCGTTCCGTTGGCTTCGACCGGTTCCCATTCGGCGGATAATACCGCCTGATCGTATGCCGGGCCGATGAGCGGATTGCTTAACGGCAGGAATTCTTTTTCTGTTTCAAATGCAATGTTGGTGATCGGATCGCCCGAACCGGAAGAACCGAAGGCGAAAAAGCCGGGATAGTCAGCGCCGCCTATTTCAGTTTCGAGGTCGGCCATTGCGCGGGAGAGGGCGGTATTGAGCAGCTGGCGGCTTTGGGCGGATTCGAGGTAGGTGCGCGATGCGACGCGATCGGTTTGCGTCTGTATGGAGAATGAAATGATGATCAGCGTCAATATCGCCAGAAAACCGAGTGCAATCAGCAGGGCCGCGCCGGATTTGGATGGAGGGTGTTTTTTCATTAAAGCTTCAGTGCGGAAATACCGCTGTTTCGCAAATAGATGCGGCGGGAATAGATCCGTTCGTTGTCTGAGATGATTTCCCGGTTTCCGGTTTGGTCGGCCCGGTTGAGCTCTTCTGCGGAAACGAGCCCGATGCTGACATCCGCAAAACGCGGGAGGTTGTTTATGTCCGGGGTTCCCTGCGCGGTGCTGTTCCAGCCGGTATCCGCATTTACGGTGATTTTGAGAAAGGTGATAAGGGCCAGCTGTTCAACGCCGGTTTCCTGTGCTTCGGAATATTCCTTGTCATACGTGGTGTTCAGCGTTGAGGTGAAGTGGATCGGTGAAAATTCACCGGCGGTTTCGGATGCGTTATTAAAATAGTAGTCCGACCGGATCATATCATCTTCCACTTCGTCATGCGCGCCGGCGTAGGTTTCAATGTTGAAATATTGGTTCCAATCGGCGTTTTGCAGGGCGTTGGTTTTGGCGGAAACCAGCAGCTGAAAACGCATGGGGGCAAAATCGCGGCGGACTTTTTCAGTATGCCTGCGCATTCCGGTTGAAATAAAATAGAGTCGGTCGTTTGCGCCGCTGCTGCTGACCGTGAAAGAGACGTTGGTGCGGATGAGCGCCTGCGAAAGATCGGTTTCAATCAGGTCGAGAATGAGCCGTGCGCTCTCATCAAGCAGCACCTGATTCTGTCCCTGTTCGACGGCTTTTGTGCTTTGGGAAAAGATGCGCGAAAGCATAACGGCCACCAGCCCGAGAATGGCAACCGATACCATCAGTTCGAGCAAAGTGAAGCCTGTTTTCCTTCGCGGTTTTTTCATGGCAGCTTTTTCCAGTTGTAAATTTCAGTTTGGAAGATTTGCGGCGTTCCGTTTGCAGTACTGCCGGGCCAGATCTGTAGGGTAAGCTGAATTAATTCGGGGCGTCCGGGCGGGGTGTCGATATCGAGCTGATACGTGACCGTGTAGGTTTGCCGGAGCTGTCCGCCGGAATCCTCGAATTGACCGGTATATTGAGAGGGTATTCCGATCGGGAGATTGACGGTGTTGCCGGCATAGTCCGGAAGGGTCAGCTGGCTGCTGGATTTGAGCTGATTGAAATCTTCCTGCGCGTGGCAGTAGTTAAAAACCATATCGGCAAAACTGACGATGTTTACGTCGCTGTGCGACTTTGTCGACGAGTCGAGTGAATTGCTTAAGAGGGCGATGCCCGCAATGACGCCGATGGCAATGACCAGCAGCGCCAGCATAATTTCCATCAGCGTGAACCCGTTTTTACGGCGGCATTTCACCGGGTCACCTCCCGCACAATATCGCCCTCATAAATGCAGTCGACGATTTTACTTTTTCCGGTGGTTCTGAATTTGACGAAGCGGCCCTGCCGTTGGGTCGGACTGTTGAGGGCGGCGGATTCAGCCAGAAAAATCCACCGGCTGGTCGAGCCGCATTGGCCGTTGGGTTTAAAGCCCAAAATAATATAGCTGACTCCTTGAATCTGAAGCGTGTTGTTATTGTCGTCGAAACCGGCGTCCCACAAAGAAGTCGTCGGCTGGAAAATATTGTTTCCGGAATCGACATCGGGATCGAATGAAATTCCGACGGGAAGCGTTTCCCAATCCTTTACAAAATACCCGTCATTTTGTGTCGGGGTTCCGTTGTGGGTGTTGATGGTGAAAACGGCGTATGATTTAAAAGCGAGTTCCGGGTTGGAAGTGGAATGGTCGTCGTGGAAAACGAGAAAGGTCGGCTGGTTGTGGGCAACGGCATATTGGCGGGCAAATTTCGCAGCGGAATGGACGGCGTTGGCGGCGGCGTCAAGTTTGGACTGCCCGCCGATATTCTGAAACGACGGCAGGGCAATCGCGAAAAGAAAGCCGATAATCGCGATGGTGACGAGCAGTTCCGCCAGCGTGAATCCTCTCTGTTTTTTCCGCCCTTTCAGCATCGGTGCAACATATCGGAATGTTTCGGGAAATGAATACGGTTTTTTGAAAATAAAACGGTGCCGGGCGGACATGCCGATATTCAAGCGGGGAAATAGCGTGGGTTGCCTTGACTCTGTTTCGGGCTCTGCTAAAACTTAACCGTTTTTTGTCCAGCACAGCCCTTAATTGAAAAAGGAGAAACTAAAATGGCTCAGAAAAAGTATGTCTACTTCTACGGTGTTTCCAAAGAACTCACAGAAGGCGACAGCAGCATGAAGGCAATTCTCGGCGGCAAAGGCGCCAACCTCGCGGAAATGGCGAATGCCAACCTCCCCGTTCCTCCCGGCCTCACGATTTCGACCGAAGCCTGCGCCTATTACACGAAAACAGGCGGCAAATATCCGGAGGAAATGGAGGCGCAGCTGAAAGCTCAGCTGAAAAAACTGGAAGACAATATGGGCAAGAAACTGGGCGACCCGAAAGACCCGCTGCTGGTGTCTGTCCGTTCCGGCGCGGCGGTTTCGATGCCGGGGATGATGGATACGGTTTTGAATCTCGGCCTGACGGATAAGTCGGTTTTGGGTTTTATTGAACAGACCGGAAACGAGCGTACGGGCTGGGACTGTTACCGCCGTTTTATCGATATGTTCGGCGATGTGGTGATGGGGCCGTATACCGGATTGACCCACCATGATTTTGAAATTGAGCTCGAAGCGCTGAAGAAAAAATACAAGGCTCAGGAGGATACGGATCTGACGGCCGAACAGCTCAAAGAGCTGGTTGATATTTATAAAAAGGTTTACCAGAAAAAGGTCAAAAAACCGTTCCCGCAGGATCCGATGGAACAGCTCGATCTTTCTATTCGCGCGGTATTCGGTTCATGGGGTTCGGAACGCGCCGAAAAATACCGGCAGATCAACAAAATCTCCGGGCTGCTCGGAACCGCAGTGAATATCTGCACGATGGTGTTCGGCAATATGGGCGCCGAATCCGGAACGGGCGTCGCTTTTACCCGCGACGGCGGAACCGGGCACAGCAAACCGATGGGCGAATACCTCATTAATGCACAGGGTGAAGACGTGGTGGCGGGTATCCGTACGCCGAAACACCTCGATGATATGCCGAAGGAGGAATCCAAAATCTGGCAGAAGGCGTATAACGATCTGCAGAAAATCATGGCCCGCCTCGAAAAGCATTACAAATACCCGCAGGATGTTGAGTTCACCGTGCAGGAAGGCAAGCTGTTTATGCTGCAGACGCGTAACGCCAAACGCACCGGCCTGGCCGGTGTCCGATGGGCAGTGGAAATGGCAACCGGTAAAGATGTTTACACCGGCGAAAGCCAGCCGAAAATTCTGAATCAGAAAGAAGCGCTAATGACGCTTTCGGGCGATGATCTTGAACAGCTGCTTTTCCCGATTTTCGACATTGCGGCGGAGAAAAAGGCCAAAGTAATTACCACCGGTTTGCCGGCGGGGCCCGGTGCTGCGGTGGGCCGGATTATGTTTGAAGCCGCCGATGCGGAAAAAGCGGTGGAAAAAGATGCCGGCGCAAAAATTGTGCTCGTTCGCCACGAAACCAGCCCGGAAGACGTCGGCGGAATGTGGGCCGCGCAGGGCGTGCTCACTTCAACCGGCGGTATGACTTCGCACGCGGCGGTGGTTGCGCGCGGCTGGGGGAAATGCTGTATCTGCGGCGCCGGCGATCTGAAAATTGACTACAAAAAGAGAATCGTGACGGTGGGGCGTAAAGTGTTGAAACAGGGCGACTGGATCAGCCTGAACGGATCGACCGGTATGGTTTATGAGGGCCAGATTCCGACACAGGTCAGCCCGGTTGTCGCCGCAGTGGTTGAAGGAAGTGCCGCCGCCAAAAACGACCCGATTTACCAAATGTATCTCGAGGTTTCCAAGTGGTCGGATTCAAACCGCAAAATGAACGTCCGCACCAATGCGGATACGCCGAAAGATTCCGAAGCCGCCCGCGCATTCGGCGCGGAAGGGATCGGCCTTTGCCGTACCGAACACATGTTCTTTGAAGGCGGCCGTATCTGGGCGATCCGCGAATTCATTTTGGCGGAAGATGAAAAAGCCCGTAAATCCGCCCTCGCCAAACTGCTGAAACATCAGCAGAAAGATTTCGAAGGTATCTTCAAGGCAATGGACGGCCTGCCGGTAACGGTGCGTCTGCTCGACCCGCCGCTGCACGAGTTTGTTCCGCATACCAAAAAAGATCAGCAGGAAATGGCGAAGCGCCTCGGTGTCCCGCTGAAAAAAGTTACCGAGCGCGTGCAGGAACTGCACGAATTCAACCCGATGCTCGGCCACCGCGGATGCCGCCTTTCCATCACTTATCCGGAACTCTGCGTGATGCAGACGAAAGCCATCATCGGCGCAGCCTGCAAAGTGGCGCAGTTGAAGAAGCCGGTGAAAGTTCTGCCGGAAATCATGATTCCGCTCATCGGCACAAAAGCCGAGCTGGATTTCCTCGAAAAGATTGTCCGCGAAAATGCGGAAGAGATCATCGCGAAAACCGGCGCCAATGTGAAATATATGGTCGGCACGATGATTGAAATCCCGCGCGCGGCGCTGACGGCCGATGAAATTGCCGAAACCGCCGAGTTTTTCAGCTTCGGAACCAACGACCTGACGCAGATGACCTTCGGTTACAGCCGCGACGATATCGGAACCTTCCTTCCGGATTATCTGAACGAGAAAATCCTGCCGGCCGATCCGTTCCAGCATCTCGATCAAAACGGCGTCGGGCAGTTGGTGAAACTCGGGGTTGAACGCGGCCGCGAAACCCGCCCGGATCTGAAATGCGGAATCTGCGGCGAACACGGCGGCGATCCGGAAAGCGTGAAGTTTTGCGCGAAAGCCGGACTCAACTATGTCAGCTGTTCGCCGTACCGCGTTCCGATTGCCCGCCTCGCGGCAGCGCAGGCCGCAATTAAAGGGTAAGAATCAAAACCGTAAACCGAGAAGCCCGTCATCATGGCGGGCTTTTTTATTAACTATGTTCGACTAATTTGATCGGTCAGTGATAAAACCCTCTAACTGAAGGATGTTGTTTTAAATGAAATAAAGGGGAATTTGGATTCATGCGCCAGTACACCGTTTTTGCTCTGTTATCATCACTTGCTTTTGCCGGAATCACATTGGCCGAGCCGCCCAAGCCGCCGCAGGGATACAAGTGGGTGGTGAATGAAGATTTTTCCGATGAGTTCAACGGCACGGCGCTGGATAAAAGCAAATGGACAGATTACAACCCGACCTGGGTCGGCCGGGTTCCGGCGATGTTTGTCCGGGAAGCGGTCAGCGTCACAAACGGGTATATGCAGATCCGCAACCGCATGCTGCCGAAACCGCACGATGATTACACCATCGGCAGCGGCGCCGTCTGCTCGAAAAGCGATCAGGCGCACTACGGCTATTATGAATGCCGGATGAAGGCTTCGAGCATTTCCATGTCGTCCACCTTTTGGATGATTACAAAAAGT
The DNA here is from genome assembly GCA_003252225.1 of Kiritimatiellales bacterium. Classification (GTDB taxonomy): domain Bacteria; phylum Verrucomicrobiota; class Kiritimatiellia; order Kiritimatiellales; family Pontiellaceae; genus Pontiella. The sequence goes on from QKFE01000342.1 coordinate 8,468, forward strand.
CAGAAACTCGGCGATGCAGCGGTCACACAAGAGCTGGACATCATCGAAACCATCGGCGGCCCGAAAGAGCATCCGAATTTCCGCCTGAGTATGAATTCAAATACCCACTATTTTTACACGCCCGAAGGCGGTGAAAAGCTGGATGAAGCTGTCGGTGAACATGCCCCGATGAGTTCCGCCTCCGACGAGGATTTCCATACTTATGCCGCCTGGTGGGTTGATGCGAACACCATCCGGTTTTATTGCGACGATAAGTTCATGTTTAAACTCAAGCCCTCCACCAAATACAGCCGCACCCCCTTTGACCAGCCGATGCGAATGAATCTGCTGACGGAAACATACGATTGGGAAATCCCGCCGACCGCGCACGAACTGGCCGATAACGAAAAAAATACGACCTATTATGACTGGGTCAGATCCTACAAACTCGTCCCCACTCACGCGCCGGAATCGGGTATTGATTTCCGGCTCTTTTTCACCGAAGCCCGCAACTGGACCGATGCCAAAAGCGGCAGCACTGTTTCCGCGCTGCTGGTGAATGCCGTTGACGGCGATGCCCTGCTCAAACGCGACGACGGGAAAATAATCACCGTACCGATCCACCGCCTTTCCGATGAAGATCAGGAAATTCTCATCAACGCGCGCGAAACAATCAAAGAGGGCAAGCTCTACACCGCCGAAGAACTCAAACAGCTCAAGGAGCAATATCGGAGCTGGTCCGACCTGTCGGGAAAAAACGGAATCGAGGCCCGCTTCATGCGCTTCGAAAACGAAACCGAAGTCTGGTTCGTCAAAAAAGACACCTCCTATCTCAAAATCCCCGTAAAAAAACTCTCAACGGCCGATCAGCTCATCCTTCAGCAGATCGCCCTTAATACGTTTTAGGAGGTTTAGGCTCGCATAGACGCGATGGGGACGTCGCGTGTTAATCGACGGGGACGCCGCTTCTACGAAAGAGCTGCTAAGGGCAGAGGCACCTTTTGAGTCGCGCAT
>QKFE01000181.1 GCA_003252225.1 Kiritimatiellales bacterium
AAGCTGGCCGATCCGGTTGATCCAGGCAAACTGGAAGCCTTCATCGCCGAAAACGAAGAAGCCGTTTACCGTGTTAAGGGATATAATCCAACCTCTCGGAATGCGGTCTATTTTGATTATTCAAAAGCCGGTTTCCGCCTGACGGAGTGCGGCGAACGCCCGGAATACGGTCTGGCGTGGATCTGCAAAGGCGACGAAGCGGAGCGCATTGAAATACAGGCGAAAGCGCTGCTTTCGGAGCAAAAGTAAATCACCCCTCCCCGGGCCCCTCCCCGCTTAGCCCGTGTTCAGCGCAGGTTATTCACCCTGTTCTTCGCGATGAGCGGCTTTCAGATGTACCGTGCTTTTGGTGACACTTTCGATATCGAAGTGGTAGACGTGGTCTTTGAAGGTTACCCGCCAGTCATCGCCTTTGCGGTACATTTCGCCGTTCTGCAGCAATACGGCGACCTCGTTGCCCAACGAAACAAAGCCCGACATTTTAATGCTGTAAACCGCGGCGACCCAGGCATCCATCACTTCCGGATCGGACGGAACTTTTACCGTTCCCATCGAGGTTGAAATCTTTGTAAACCCGGCATCCGGATCTTTGGGAGGCTCCGGTTTTTTTACCACAGGTTTTTCCGCCGGCTTCGCCTCAACTTTCTTTTCAACAACAGCGACCTGTTTTTTCGGGCCGGCAGCCCATTCGCTGATTTTTGCGGGCTGTAGATATTCCCCGGCATCGGCCGCCGCAAGCAGCAGGTCAACGGGAATATCGGATTCAGCCTGTTCGAGAATCAACAGAAGCAACATCGAAAAATCTTCGGCTGCAGAGGAGCTGATTTTTTTACCTGCCAGCTTAAAGGCATCGTCTGTTTTTCCAACCGTGTAAAGAATCAGGCAGTTTGCCAGCAGAAACTGGTCGTCCTCTGAAATACCGAATCCGCCGAGACTGAATACAACATCCGTTGCAATTTCATTGAACGCCTCCGCCTTCAGCTTGGAGTCGTCATCCGGTCGCAGCCGGTCGAACTGCTCGGCGACAACCGCAATTTTCGACGGATCAAGCCCCTTTATGGCGTTCAAATGCGTCGTGCCGGAAATCTTCTGTTCGATCAAAAACCGGGCGAACGCCTTTTTATACGTATTGCGTTCTTCATCGCTGAGTCCCTGCAGCCATTCGCCGCGCTCTTTCAGCAGAAGCCGGGCGTGTTCCGAGTCAAAGCTGATCGCGGCACCGGAACCCGCGGCACCGGATGAAAGCGAATCCAGCCGTTTGTGCATCAATTCCTTAAAATCAACGGGCGATTTCCGCGCAGGCTTTTTCGTCTCGGATTTGTCCTCCTGCGCCGCCGCGTCTGCATCCAGTTTGGCCCGAAGCAGATTTTCCAGCTTTTCGTTTGCCGATGAAGAGAGGGCCGAACATCCCACGCCGATGACGGCAAGCAGGAAGCGGCGATTCCGAAATAAGCGATGACAGAGTGATTGAAATAATATAAGCGATGGCTGATTCATGGGAGGGAATGTAACAAACCGCATCGCGATTGAAAAGACGCCAAATCACGCATCGGTCTATACTTCATAAACCTTGATGATGTCATACTGTGTTGTGCGCTGCGCCGGAATATAGCCCGCTTCGCGGATCATATTGACCACCTGCGCCTCATTCACACCGTATTCAAGCCCCGTTGCGCTGACCACCTCCTCGGTCATCAAAACACCGCCGTAATCATCCGCGCCGAACTGAAGTGCCACCTGCGCGACATCCGGCCCTTCCGTCACCCAGCCTGCCTGTAGATGCGGCACATTATCGAGCACCAGCCGAGCCATCGCAATCATCCGCAGATAATCCACGCCATTCTGCCGTCGCGGGCAATTGAGATCGGTTTTATCCGGCGAAAAACTCCATGGAATAAAGGCCGTAAAACCGCCGGTTCGATCCTGTAGATCGCGAATTTTTATTAAATGCTCAATCCGCTGGGCCGATGTTTCGCCAAACCCGTACACCATCGTCGCGGTTGTTTTCATTCCGATCGAATGGGCGGTTTCCATCAAATCCAGCCACGCCTGCGACCGCGTTTTCTTTGGACTGATCTGCCTGCGGATATCGTCAACCAGAATTTCCGCCCCGCCGCCCGGTAGCGACTGAAGACCCGCCGCCTGTAACCGTTTCAGACATTCGAGGATGGAAATCCCCTCTTCCTGCGCGAGAAATTCGATTTCGGTCGGTGACATCGAATGGATCCAGATATCGACATTATCGCGGATTCCGCTCAAACACTTTTCATAATAATCCAGTTTCAAATCCGGATTGAGTCCGCCTTGAATCAGAATCTGGGTTGCGCCCTTTTCAGCCGCGCGTTTCACCTTTTCCACCACCTGTTCCGGCGATAGCGTGTAGGCCCGTTTACTTTCCGGCTTCGTATAAAACGCGCAGAATTTGCAGTCGGTCACACAGACATTCGTTGTGTTCAGGTTTTTATCGAACACATAGGTCG
>QKFE01000189.1 GCA_003252225.1 Kiritimatiellales bacterium
TCCTCGGGCTCGAAGAGCTGCTGAAGCGCAAACCGAAGGCGCTTTCCGGCGGCCAGCGACAGCGTGTGGCGATGGGCCGGGCGATTGTACGCGAACCCGCCGTATTTCTTTTTGATGAACCGCTGTCGAATCTCGATGCCAAAATGCGGGTGGAAATGCGCAAAGAAATCCTCCAGCTGCACGACCGGATCGGCACCACGATGATTTATGTGACGCACGACCAGGTTGAGGCGATGACGCTGGGCAACCGGATCTGCGTGATGAATAACGGGCGGATGGAACAGGTCGGACGGCCATCCACCGTTTTCGATCACCCCGCATCTCTTTTTGTGGCCCGTTTTATCGGCACCCCGCCGATGAATATTTTCAAAGGCGAACTCCGCGCGGAGGGGAATACCGTGCTGTTTGACGGCGGCAGTTTTCAGTGCCCGCTGACCGCCGAAAAGGCGGAAATGGTGAAAACGCACGTCGGGCAGAAAGTATGCCTCGGAATCCGCCCGCGGACGCTCAGCGTCCTCTCCGACTCCGCCGCCGGAAATGTCTGTATTTCCGGAAAGGTGGAAGTTTCGGAAATGCTCGGGGAGGAAATCCTGCTACATCTGCGCAGCGGCCCGCACGGGTTCATTGCCAGTATTCACCCGCACCGGATGCAGCTGATTGATCCCGAAAAAGTGGACATTGGGATCAACATGAAATTCGCCCATATTTTTGATGCCGAAAGCGGCCGCAATCTGACCATCCCGCCTGCTGTCGCGGCAGACACGTTACCCGCAAAGGCGGACGAAAAATGAAAGGGCAGGCGCTGAGAGGCTATCTGTTCATCAGCCCGTGGCTGGTCGGCTTTGCGCTGTTTGTCGCGGTTCCTTTCATCGCCAGCATTTATCTTTCCTTTACCCAATATGACATTATTTCGCCCCCGGTCTGGGTCGGAGCGGTCAACTATAAACGGCTATTCAGCGAAGACCCCCTGTTTTGGAAATCACTCGCCGTCACAATCAAATATGCCCTCATTGCCGTGCCTCTCGGAACGGTCGTCGGCGTGGTGATCGCACTGCTGCTGAACCTCGAAATCCGCGGTATCCGGTTTTACCGGACGGCGTTTTACCTCCCGTCAATCGTCCCGACGGTGGCCACATGCGCCATTTTTTCGTGGATGCTCAACCCGCAGATCGGGCTGATGAACGGACTGCTCCGCGTCGCCGGAATTGAAGGGCCGGCCTGGCTTTCGCGCGAACCGTGGGCCTTTTATTCCCTGATCCTCATGTCGCTGTGGAGCGTCGGCGGAAGTATGATTATTTACCTCGCCGGCCTTAAAAACATCCCGATATCGCTCTACGAAGCGGCTATTGTCGATGGTGCGAATGCGTGGCACCGAACCGTGCACATCACCCTCCCGATGCTCACGCCGGTCATTTTTTTCAACCTCGTTATGGGCACCATCAATGCGTTCCAGTATTTTGCGCAGGCATATATTATGACGCAGGGCGGCCCCGAAGACAGCACGACATTTTATGCCCTGTATCTTTTCCAGCGGGCGTGGCGCTATCTCGACATGGGGTATGCCAGCGCGATGGCGTGGATTCTTTTCCTGATCATCATGTTCATCACGATGCTGCTGTTTAAAACGCATAAAAAGTGGGTGCATTATGACAGCTGAACGCACCCGGCATTTTCATACCGCCGGCTGGATTTTTTCGGCGGCAATTTTAATCGCGTTTCTGCTCGGCGTGTTTTTCAAGAACCCGGCGCGGCGGAAATACCCCGAACGCGAACCCGTTGTTTTCTGGCACATGTGGAGCGGCGTCTGGAAAACGATCGTGGAAGATATCTGCGTCAGTTTTAATGAAAGCCAGAATCAATACGAAGTACTGCCGCTCTCCGTTCCGGGCGATGTGGCCGATTCAAAATTTCTGCTGTCCGTCGCCGGAGGAGCACCGCCCGACTGCATGGTTCAGTGGAATCAGATCGTCCCGCAGTTTGCGCACAACAAAGTCATTGCGCCGCTCGACCCGGTCATGAGTCCCGAGGACTATATTTACTTCAAGGAAACCACCTTCCCCGTCGCGCAGAAAATCGCCACCGTCAACGGCCGCCCGTATTGCATGCCGCTGGCGCTCGATATCCGCGCCTGCTATTTCCGGCTCGACCACTTGCACGAAGTCGGCTTACTCCCCCCCGGCGCGCCGAAGCGCATCACCGACAAAGAGGAGTTTGAAGAGATCGCCGCGCTGCTTCCGGATAACCTCGAAGAACTCGCCGAATGGGGAAACCGGCTCCACGTTTTCGACAATAAAGGCCGGATCGCCCGGCTCGGATTCCTCCCCGAATGGCTGCGTATGTTCGCCCCCGCTTTCGGCGGCGGATTCTACGACTGGGAAGCCGAAAAACTGACCCTGAACACCCCGGAAAACCGCCGCGCGCTGCGCTTCATTGCCGACGAAACCACCAAACTCGGTTTCGATAATGTGGTTCGCTTTAAATCCTCGCTCACCGGAAAACACGGCGCCGACTGGCCCTTCGCCCTCGGAAAACGATCCATTACCATCGACGGCCAGTGGCGCGTCCAGCAGCTCAAACAGCTTGCGCCCGATATCGCCTATACCACCGCCCCGCTTCCACCGCCGAAAAAAGGCGGCAAAAAAAACGCCGGCTGGGTACACGGCAATTTCATGATTATCCCCACCGGCGCAAAAAACCCGCAGGGCGCGTGGGAATTTATCAAATTCTGGATCGGGCAGGATGACCCCGAACGCGCCGCCCGCTTTTATACCCGCGCCGGATGGCTCCCGCCCCGCCCGCAAATTGCAAACACCGAATGCTTCCGCGAATACGTCAAAGAAAACCCGCAGTTCCAAACCTTTATCGATCTGCTGGACAGCCCCAACATCGAACCCACCCCGCCCGTCACCTTCCAGCTCCTGCTGTACGACCTCATTAAACGCGCCGATGAATCCGCAACCCGCGGAACCCTCACTCCGAAACAGGCCCTCGACAACCTCGAAGAGCAGATCAACGACGAAATCGCCCGCAAAGAAGGAGCGCCGCATGAAAAATAGAGCTCCTCTCTCGTTGAACCGCTGGCAGAAAACGGCAACGCACCTCGTGCTGATCTTCCTCTGCATCCCCTTTCTCCTGCCGCTCTTCTGGATGGTTTCAACCTCCCTCAAATCGAGCGAAGAAATCTTCCCGAAAGCCGACAAAGCCAGCGTTACTTTAAGCCTCTCCACCGCCCTGCCCGAAAAGCCGCAATGGGGAAACTACCGCGACGCCCTTAACACAGGTCCTTTCGTGCTCTACCTGCGCAACACGCTTTTACTCTGCACCCTCAACGTCATCGGCACCGTATTTTCCAGCGCACTCGTCGCCTACGGATTCGCCCGCATGAAATTCCCCGGTAAAGAATTCCTCTTCATTCTGCTGATTTCCACCATGGCCCTGCCCCGGCAGGTCACCATGATTCCCGTCTTCATGATCTTCAAAATGCTCGGCCTCTACGGCACCCTTTTCCCCCTCATTATCCCCTCCTTTTTCGGCAACCCCTTTTTCATCTTCCTGCTCCGCCAGTTTTTCCAAACCATCCCCCAAAACCTCTCCGAAGCCGGAACCATCGACGGCGCCGGCGAATTCCGTATTTTTTCGCAGATCATGCTGCCGCTCGCCAAACCCGCGCTCGTCACCTGCGCCCTCTTTCAGTTTCTGGCCACATGGAACGACTTCTTCGGCCCGCTGCTCTACATCACCGATCCCGAACATTTCACCGTCGCATACGGACTCCAGCAGTTCATGGGCAGCCACAGCAGCGAATGGACCCAGCTCATGGCCGCTTCGACCCTGTTCACCCTCCCGATCGTCATCCTCTTTTTCCGCGCGCAAAAGGTCTTCATCCGCGGCATCGCCACCACCGGCGCAACCGGATAATCCGAAGCCGCGGTTTGACAAATCACATATCCAACATATACTTTGTTGCCACCATGAAAAAGCATGACGATATTCCGCAAGTGGCTATTGTAGTCAGCACCCGCCTCGAATGGGGCCGCCAGATCATCAAAGGCATCCTCTCCTACGCCAACGAAGTCGGCCCCTGGCATCTGTGGATTCAACCCTCAGTGGAAGAATCGCTCGATCACCTCCCCCCCGGCTGGCGCGGCGACGGAATTATTGCTCACGTCAAAACCCAAAAAATAGCCGAACAGATTCGGGCCGCCGGCCTGCCGGTGGTCAATGTGGCTGATTTCCAGCTCGAAGGGTTTTCCGCGCCCCGCGTACAAACCGACGATATTGCCGGAACGCAGATGGCAGCCGAACACTTCATCGAACGCGGATTCAAAAATTTTGCCATCGCTGCACCGGGCTATATTGAAAATGCAGTCAATTACAGCGCGGCTTACTGTAAAACACTGCAGGAAAACGGCTTCAATTGCACCCCGTTTTCGGTTGAAAAGGACGACCCCGAATTGAACGCTAAACTGACGGCATGGGTCGGAAAACTGCCGAAACCCGTCAGCCTTCTAATCTGGGGGCACGGCTTTGGCCGCGCCGTGGTCGACTGCTGCATGGAAGCCGGTATATCCGTTCCGCACGATGTCGCCATTCTCAGCGGCAGTTACGACGATCTGCTCAGCCACGCCTGCTTTCCCGCCCTCTCCGGCGTCATCGGCCCCACCGAACAGATCGGCTATAAAGCTGCCGGTCTGTTGCACGATATGATGGAAGGGAAAAAGGTCCCCCACAAAACGGTTTCCATCCCGCCGCTGGGTATTAAGGAAAAACTCTCGACGGAAACACTGGCTGTCGATGACCCCAAACTGATTCAGGTCGTCGAATTCCTGCGAAAACACGCGTTTGAACCGATCACGATGAACGATGTTTTGAAGGCGGTTCCAATGGCCCGCCGTTCGCTCGACCGCCGGTTCCAGCAAATGTTCGGCCGTTCGCCGACCGATGAAATCCGCCGCCTGCGCATCAATAAAGCCCGGCAGTTGCTGGCCGAAACCGACCTGCCGATGCAGCACATCGCCGAAGCCTGCGGATTCGCTACCTACAATTACCTCACCCACGTCTTCAAGCAGGTCACCGGCATCACCCCGCGCGACTACCGCAAAAAAATGAAAAAAGGCTGACCTGCCGATTTCCTGTCGGAATTGCACGGTTTTTCCAATCCTGTCCATATGTCCAGTATCGGGACAAAGCGATCTGTGGTTACCTGTTCGCACGTGAAACAAAAATGGGTTCACATGTTGGGTTCCTGTTTTTCGGCGGCTGGTTTTTACTCCTCTTTTCCGGTCGCCGTTTTTTATGCCCGCAATGTTTTCCGGTAGCGCAGCGGCGGCTCCCCGAAACGTTTTTTAAACAGACGGCTCAAATGCTGGGCATGGCAGAACCCTGTCAGTGCGGCAATCGTTTCGGCTGAATCGGTAGAGGTTCGCAGCAAATGTTCCGCCCGATTCAGCCGCAGTTCCATCAGCTGTTCATGAACCGTCACGCCGACGGCCTCTTTAAAACGGAGTTCCAGCGCACGGCGTGACAGTCCAACCGCTTTGGCGATTTCCTGCGTACCGATGGATCTGCCCAAGCGTTCTTTCATGAAAATCATCGCCGCCCGTACCGCGTCATCCTGCACAGCAAAACTGTCCGTACTCGCGCGCGGTGTCACGCCATGCGGCGGAATGAGGGTTATTTCATTCGGCGGTTTTTCACCCTGCATCAGACGGTTAAGCAGGCAGGCCGCTTGATAGCCCAGCTGTTCCAGATCGTGGTTCACACTGGTCAACGGCACCTGCAGGAAATCGCAGATCAGCGGATTGTTATCCACCCCGACAATCGCGAAATCTTCCGGCACCCGATAGCCCTCTTTCAGGCAGAGGCTCATAATCCAGGCCGCATCCACATCCGTTTTCGCAAAAATACCGCACGGTCGGGACAGCTGCTTCAACTGGTTTGCAACGGCATTCCAATCGCCGCTGAGTTTAATCACTTCGGAAGCAACCCTTTTTTGAAAACCGCCAAACCGCACCGATGCCACCGGGTCGTCAGTTCGGGAAAACCAGGCAAAATGCCGATGTTCCTGCTCCAACAGATGTTCCGCGGCGGTTCGCCCGATTTTCTCGTTATCCGCCACGACCCGCGGCAAATTCAGGTTTGATTTCCAAATGGAAATATCGACCACCGGCAGGGCCGTTTTGCGCACGAACTTTTCCATTCCGGGATGGGCAGTCAGCGAGCAGAGGATGCCGTCGCCGCTCCATCGCGGCGGAAGCTGCCCGCCTTCAATGAAACTGAGATCGAGAAACCAGCCGAATTCATTTGCCGCCTTTGCAATATCCCGGTGTGTCGCCGCATTCAGACTGCTGATCAGCAAAAGAACCTTTTTATTTTCGCCGCCGTTCATCACGGAACACCCTGAACCTTCATGCGCTTCCATGCAATTTTATTTACATTTTATACATTTTTCCTTTTGACCGAACTTTGTATTCAATGGGATCCATTTCCCTTACTCGACAACTCCTCCAGTTCCGTTCGTTCTTCTGTCGTCAATGTAACTTTGTATCGTGGTGCCATTTTGCCTCCTGTTAATTGGAAGCATTATGGCACACTCCTCATTTAATGCGAAGTATTAAGAAATACATTGTACTATGTTCATAATCGAACAGCACTTCTCCGGTCGAATTCAGCCCCAAAAATCCCAGCATTACAAACACGGCAATCTGTTTCATTTTTTTCATTTTTATCTCCTGCTTTATTACCTATCGCCATCTTCACCCAACCGCACACCCTTTATTATCACGTGACATACTGTTAGTAGATGGAAATATTCGAGTCAATGAAATTTTTTGCGGGCAGGTTTTACCGATCAGAATTCAGCCTATATTCGAGAATGGAACCGCAGATAAACACGGATGGACACGGATAACCAAGGGTATCCGGCAATTATTCCGCTCATTTCATGAGTGCTTCCCGCTTTTTCCCTATCTTGTTGAAACATCCGTGTTTGTCTGCGTTCATCCGTGGTTCATTTCTGTTTCAAGGTTCAGTGTTTTTTTCGCTGTTCGGCGGAGTGGTAGTGGCGGTCGACGCTTTCGAGATCCTGCTTTCTATTTTCCGGCACAGCGTATTGCTTGCGCAGCGCATCGAGTTTGGCGTGCATACGCTTCACCGCTTCGGCGTATTCCGGATTCGCAATCTGATTGGTCATCTCCTGCGGATCGGTCTCAAGATCATAAAGCTCCCATTCGCCGAGATCATAAAAATTCATCAGCTTATAACGCCCGTCATAAACACCCTCGTGCCGGTGAATCATGTGCCAGCCGGGATATTCGTAATAGTGATAATAAAGGCTGTCGCGCCAATCGGACGGTGTTTTTCCTTTGAGGATCGGAACAAGGCTCATTCCCTGCATATCGCGCGGAATTTTAACATCGGCGATTTCCAGAAAGGTCTCTGCAAAATCGAGGTTGGAAACTAAATCCGCATTAACACGGCCGGCTTCTGTAACGCCGGGCCAGCTGACCAGCAAAGGCGTACGGAATGATTCATCGTACATAAACCGTTTATCGAACCAGCCGTGTTCACCGAGATAAAAACCCTGATCCGAGGAATAGATAAACACCGTGTTTCCGGTCAGCCCGTTTTTTCCAGATAAGCCCGTAATTCGCCGACGCTGTCATCGACCGATTTAATGCAGCGCAAATAGTCTTTGATATAGCGCTGATATTTCCACCGAACCAGCTCACGGCCTTTCAGGCCGGCTTTCAGGAACGCCTCATTCTTCAGCTGATAGGCCGCGTTCCATATTTTCAGCTGCTCCGGCGTCATCCGTTTATCCGTCCGTTGCGCCAGCTGGCCGGAAAAATCCTCTTCCGCTATTTTCAAATCTTTCCCCAGTTCCATCGTTTTTTCGATCGACTGATCCTGTTCTTTCGCCGCCGTGCCGCGCCCCGTGTAATCATCAAACAGCGTTTCCGGTTCGGGCATTTCCACGCCGTCGAACGCATTTAAATAGTTCAGCGCGGGCGACCATTCGCGGTGCGGCGCCTTATGCTGCACCATCAGCATGAACGGTTTGTTTTTGTCCCGCTCCGTTTCCAGCCATTGAATCGCTTTTTGAGTGACGATTTCGGTGACATATCCCTGCTCCCGGTAGGTGCCGCTTTTATTGATAAAATCGGGGTTATAATAGAAGCCCTGCCCCGGCAGAACATCCCGGTAATCGAACCCTGTCGGCTCACTCCCCAAATGCCACTTACCGATGATCGCAGTCTGATATCCGGCCTTCTGCAGCAATTTAGGAAAGGTCTGCTGCGAACCGTCGAACTCCGTATTTTCATTCACCATAAAGCCGTTCGCATGGCTGTGCTTTCCCGTCAAAATCGTCGCGCGGCTCGGGCCGCAGATGGAGTTGCCGACCATACAGCGGTCAAACCGGATTTCGTCCGCCGCCAGTTTATCGAGCTGCGGGGTCGGCGCAACGTCCTTCAAAATACCGCCATAGGCACTGATCGCCTGCGTCGCGTGGTCATCCGAAAAAACAAAGACAATGTTCGGGCGCGAAGCCCACGCCGCACCGCCCAAAAGAGCCAGAAACACCAACCACCTGTTCATACCCTTTCTCCACTGATTGCCGAGTTCGACAAAACCGAATGCCTCCTACCAACACAGGAAGGAGTTTCTTTTTATCCGTTTTTCATGAACCTTTTTTCTGCTATCCCCCATTGATCGAAGATCCTGTCCCGACATTACTCGGGAAGGCATATTTTCTCTGCTGTACTCAAAACAAAGTAGGCATCAAAGACCGATGTTTCCGAATTTTCACCGGGCCGAGTATTATTTTCAACAAAAGCGAGGCATTCCATTTCGTCACCTGTTTCAAACATTGCATCTGCCAATCTTTCGGCATCATACAAAGTAATGTCCCGTTCCTTCTTTGCCTTGCGGAAATAGGTTAAAGCCGCTTCATATTGTTTATCAGCCGCCTTCAAAATGGCGATGCTTTCAGCACAATCATTCTTTTCTGTTTTTCCTTTTTCGATAAGCGAGATGAAGTCCGTCCGCTGTGTCTTTGAGGGAGAGTGTGCGAAGGCCACATAAAAGCCGCTTTTTCTGAATTCGTACCCGTTAACAAAAAAGTCGGTTACGTGACGACCGGACTGAACGCAGTACTCATAATACAACGCCAATGATTTTTCCAGCAGGGCAGAATCTCTACTCCGATCTGCCAACGCGACCAACCAGAGACTGCGAACACGGTCTTTATTAAAGTCAAAAACATCCCGGACAATCTGACTCGCAGATTCCTGCTGACCGGAATCGATTAGATACGTGACGATTTTATCCGTTTCTGACCGATTTTCGGTCGCTCTACCGTAAGCCTTAAGTATCGTCCGAACCTTCTCTGTATTGCCACAGTAAACCCATGCAAGTGCCAACGAATTTGAGACA
>QKFE01000371.1 GCA_003252225.1 Kiritimatiellales bacterium
TGACATCACCGAAACACAGCCTGATAGAATGCCTGAAACAAGTCCGGCCCATCGAAGCGAGCATCCTCGCGGAAGCGGAAAAAGAAGCGATAACTGCAAACATTCCGCTCGAACAGCACCTGATTTCCCAAGGCATCGTTTCCGACGTTGACATGGTTCTGGCAACTGCGAAATACCTCGATCTGCGCCCGATTTCGCTCGATCACTTCACCCCCACCCCGGCACTTTTTGAATTACTGCCGAAAGAAAAATGGAAAGAGCTCAAAACGCTGCCGATCTGCCAGTTCGGATCCCGGCTGACGATCGCCATGGCCGACCCGTTCAATATTGTCGCCCGCGAAACCATCAGCTCAACCACGCAACTTGAACTCGTCCCTGTCATTGCTTTAGAGAAGGAAATATCGGAAAAGATCACCGCCCTATCAACCGAACCGGCCCAGGGCCTTGAGGATATTCTCAAAGATATGGCGGAAGAGGGCGATGTCGAAGTCGGCCAGAAAAATTATGATGAAGCCAATCTGGACGAAATGCTCGAACATGCCGACGAAGCGCCGGTCATCCGCATCGTAAACTCCATCCTCATTGAAGCGCTTCGCAAACATGCCTCGGACATTCACATTGAGCCGATGGAAAAATCGGTTCGGCTGAGAAACCGTATCGACGGCGTACTCTATGAGTCCCCCAGCCCGCCGAAAAACCTACAGAACGCCATCATCTCCCGTCTTAAAATCATGTCCAGCCTCGACATCGCGGAACGGCGCATTCCGCAGGACGGACGCTTCAAAATCAAGGCGCTGGGAAAAGAGGTCGATATCCGCGTCAGTATGCTTCCGACTGTGCACGGCGAAAAAGTCGTAATGCGTATTCTTGACAAAACCGCGCTTGCTCCGAGCCTGAGCGCGCTGGGGCTTGATGCACTATCATTCGACAACTTCACATATGCTCTGGCCCAGCCCTACGGAATGATTCTGGTTACCGGCCCGACAGGCAGCGGCAAAACAACAACCCTTTATTCCGCTTTACAGGAACTGAACAACACCGGAACCAATATTATCACCACCGAAAACCCGGTCGAATATCAGCTCGACGGCATTAATCAGGTGCAAATCAACCCGGCTGTCGGGCTCACGTTCGCCGCCGCGCTCCGCTCTATTCTCCGTCAGGATCCCGACGTGGTCATGGTCGGGGAAATTCGTGACGGCGAAACCGCCACCATTGCGGTGGAGGCCGCCCTTACCGGCCATATGGTTTTAAGCACGTTGCATACGAACGATGCCGCCGGCGCCATTGCCCGTTTAACCGATATGGGTATCGAACCCTTCATGCTTGCATCATCGGTTCTGCTGACGCAGGCACAGCGCCTTTACCGAAAACTCTGCACAGTCTGTAAAAAGGAAATCGACATTCCGACCGAAATCCTGCGAAAAAACCGTATTGACCTTAAACGGGTTGAAGGCGCCCGATTCTATCAGAAAGTCGGCTGCCCCAAATGCAACGGAATCGGATATAAAGGCCGCGGTGCAGTGATGGAAATTCTGTTGGTGAACGATGCGCTCCGCCGAACAATCCTAACGTCTCCAGAAGCGGACGCAATTGCCAAAATTGCAATTCAGAACGGCATGCGCACATTGCGCGATGCAGGACTTGAACGAGTTAAAGAAGGAATTACGTGCATCGAAGAAATCCTGCGCGTAACCAGTGAGCAGTAAAGGAAATAATTATGGCCGCAAAAGTAAAAGCAAAAGGGGGCCTGCCTCTCGTACGGGGCGCCCGGAAAATTCGCCTCAAAGATTTACCGATCTTCACGCGCCAGATGTCGGCGATGCTCGGAGCCGGTATGCCGCTGGTGCAATGCCTGAGCGCAATGGAGCAGCAGACGGAAAACAAAAATTTTAAACCGGTAATCTCAGGTGTCCGCTCCAGAGTTGAAGGCGGCGCCATGTATTCAGAAGCACTGGCGTGCTTCCCGAGTATTTTTGATGACCTTTATTTAAGCATGATGCGCGCAGGGGAAGTCGGCGGTATTCTGCCGGACACCTGCGACCGCGTCGCCACCTTCCTCGAAGCCAGTAACCGGTTGCGATCAAAGGTCAAGTCCGCCATGATGTACCCAACAGTCGTCATGATTGTCGCCATCGGCCTTTCCACTGCACTTATCATGTTTGTCGTTCCGGTATTCGCCGAAATGTTTGCGGATTTCGGAGCAGACCTGCCCGGACTTACCCAAGCCCTGCTCGACTTCAGCGACATCCTCAAAGCATATTGGTATATTGCAGTAGCAATAATTGTCGGACTTGTATACACTTTCAAGAGAATAAGTAAAACCGACAAGGGGCAGTATAAAATTGATGAATTTAAATTGCGGTTTCCGATTATCGGAAACCTTGCCACAAAAGTAGCCATCAGCCGGTTCGCCTCTACATTCGCCCAGCTTCTGCACAGCGGGGTGCAGATTATCG
>QKFE01000309.1 GCA_003252225.1 Kiritimatiellales bacterium
AGGTAAATCCACGTCCGGGCAATATCGGTGAATTCCATACCCGCCTGTTTCAGCAGGGTGTCCATTTTTTCAAAAACAGCACGGGCCTGCGCTTCGCGGCTAAGGGTTAAATCGTCGGCGCGGATATCGCCCAAAAGGCAGTAACGGGCGTCTTCGGTTTCGTACCAGTTCCCAACCTTGCGGTCGCCATCCATGACAGGGTGGAGTTCTGCGCCGGAAAGGGCGATAAACTGGGTTCCCGTAATTTTTGTTCCCGGGCAGGCATCGCCGTGCAACAGGGTCAGCGGCCAGTCGAGCTTTTCAATGGCTGAAACTGCGTGGGGATAAAACTCCCGCCCGCCGAACAGATACTGGAAGGCAATCTTCGCATCGCGCGCGGCCATTTCCGCCGAAACCCGGCTGAAAACTTCCTGCATATTTTCTTCGGTCGCGTTTGCGGTAATGAAATAAGCCCTCACCCCGTCATGCGGAAATTCGGCAATCTGTAAATTTTCTGTAATCTCCATTTACGCTGGATTGTGTTGGCCTGATGCCGTTTGAGTCAAGTGCCGAAATTATCACCGGGGAAGAAAGCTCCCGCTTTTTTCATGGGTTGGTTTTCCGTTTTCGAGGGCCAAAACTCCGTTGACGATGACGTGGCGCATTCCGCCGGAGAGCTGGTGGGGTTTGGCGTAGGTGGTGTTTTCGCGGATTTGGGCGGGGTCGAAAATAAGGATGTCGGCGGCGTATCCCTCTTTTAAAATACCGCGCTTTTTGAGGCCGAACTGGGCGGCGGGAAGACCGGTCATTTTATAAACCGCCTCGGCGAGCGGGACGGTTTTACCGTCGAGCGCGGCGCGCAGAAAACGGGTATGGCTGCCGTAAGCGCGCGGATGGGGGTGGTCGGTCGAAAGGGGGCCGAACGGCGCGCGCATCGAGCCGTCGGAACCGATGGAAACATAGGGCTCGGCCAAAACGCGCCACAGATTTTCCTCCGAAAGCCCGAAAAAAATACCGCCTGTTTTGAGGTCGTCGGCATCGATCAAATAGAGGAGGGCGTCGACTTCGGTCATTTTCAGCGCATCGGCGACTTCGGGCAGATATTTACCCTTAAATTGTTCAAATTGAGTGGAGCCGATCATGACGTGATCCCACCGGCCGGGCGGGCAATCGGTCAATTCGGCTTTAATTTTCGCCCGTATTTCGGGGTCGCGGAGCCGGGCGAGAATGGCGTCGCGCCCGCCGTAGGTGGCCCATTGGGGCAGCACGATGTCCAAATCGGTTGAACCGGCGGTGTAGGGGTAACGGTCGGCGCCGATTTCACCCTTCGATTGGGCGTTCCGGATTTTTTCAAAGGCGACGTCAATTTTATGCCAGTTGGATTGCCCGGAGGCTTTGAGGTGGGAGATCTGTAGTTTTACCCCGGATTTTCCGGCGATATCGATCGCTTCGTCGATCGCTTCGAGCAGGGCATCGGATTCGGAGCGCATGTGGGTGGTGTAAACACCGCCCTTTTTTGCGACGGTTTTACAGAGCGCAATCAGCTCTTCGCGCGGAACGGCTGAACCGGGGGGATAGGCGAGGCCGGAACTCAGCCCGATCGCCCCTTCGTCGAGCGCCTTTTCCAATTCAGCCTGCATTTTTTCCAGTTCGGCGGAATCGGCGCCGCGCGGTTCGTATCCGCAGATCCCGGCGTGCAGGGTGTTGTGGCCGACCAACAGGGCGATGTTTATTGCGGGGGAAACCGCGTCATAAAGGGCACGGTATTCGGCGACGGTTTTCCAGGTAGGGCGGTTTCGATGAAACCGCCGCATTACCTTTAATCCGATTTGCGGCGGTTTCATCGAAACCGCTCTACCTTTCGGCGGTTTCATCGAAACCGCCCTACCCGTTGCCTCAAGCTGGTTCAGCCAATCAGCGGGCATTTTGTAATCGCCATTCAGCGGGGCGGCGGAGGCGCCGCAGTTTCCGCCTATTTCGGTGGTGATGCCCTGATAAATTTTTCCGGCGGCGGAGGGTTCAATCAGCAGATACACGTCGGAATGGGAGTGGGCGTCAATAAAACCGGGGCAGACGATGCAGCCCTCGGCATCAATGGTTTTTTCGGCATTTGCGGCGGAAAGTTCGCCCAATTTTGTAATTAAATTTCCGTTAATTCCTAAATCGCAATTAATTGCGGGTTTTCTGGTGCCGTCGAGCACCGTTCCGTTGATGATTTTCAGGTCGAAATTCATACCGCAAACTTTAACGGATTGACGGACTTTAGGGAGAAAAAAGGTTCCGGCGGGGTATTTTTGAGCGGAGCTAACAAATTTGTGCTTAACATAGCTTGTCAGACATATATGACATTTTAGTTTCTGTTTGCTCAATTGTGTATTCAAGGTAGTTAATTTTTTATCTCTTTTGTTTCCAGTTATTTACAGTTTAATTGGCCGCTGTTTTTTGCCGCTTGGCACAC
>QKFE01000031.1 GCA_003252225.1 Kiritimatiellales bacterium
CCCAACCGATCCGGCCACCAGCGCATCATCACCGGCGGCTTCGCGGGCCAGTTTAACGGCGGCGCGATTGATTGCTTCCAATTCTCCGACCAGTCCGTGCCCCTCCAGTTTACGGCGGTTTGCGCCGAACGAATTGGTTTCAATCACATCCGCCCCGGCGTCGGCATATTCCTGGTGAATGCCGCCGATCAGTTTCGGGTTGGTGATGCACAGATGCTCGTAGCAGGTGTTGATAAACACGCCCTTCGAATAAATCATCGTCCCCATCGCCCCGTCAAAAATCAGCGGCCGTTCCTTCATCTGTTCGATTACATTTTTCATCACAAATTCATTCCTTTTTGATGCTCACAAAGCCACTAAGTCACGAAGTGTAGTTTTCTTGGTGCCCTTGTGCCTTCGTGAGAATAAACCCTTTTATGCGTTGTATCCGAGGTTAGGGGCGAGCCATTTTTCGGCCTGTTCGATCGTCCAGCCTTTGCGCGCGGCGTAATCTTCAACCTGATCGCGGTTGATTCGTCCGAGGGGGAAGTAGCGCGATTCGGGGTGGGAAAAATAGAGGCCGGAAACGGAGGAGGGCGGATTCATCGCCATACTTTCGGTCAGTTCAATGCCGGTGTTTTCGGTGGCGTTGAGCAGTTCGAAAAGGGTCAGCTTTTCGGTGTGATCGGGGCAGGCGGGATACCCGGCGGCGGGGCGGATACCCTGATATTTTTCGTTGATCAGTTCGTCGGGTTTCAGGTTTTCATTTTTGCCGAAGCCCCAGTCGTGCCGCGCTTTTTCGTGGAGATATTCCGCGAAGGCTTCGGCCAAACGGTCGCCGAGCGCCTGCACTAAAATCGCGTTGTAATCATCGTGATCGGCTTTGAATTCGTTGGCTTTTTTGACGACGTTCGGCCCGGCGGTTACGGCGAAGGCCCCGATATAATCGGCGCAGCTGGCTTCTTTCGGCGCGATGAAATCAGCGAGTGAGCGGTTGGGGGTTCCGTCCTTTTTGATCATCTGCTGCCGCAGAAAATGGAGGGTGTTTTGTTTTCCGGTGCGCGATTCATCGGTGTAAATTTCGATGCTGTCGCCGACGCGCGCGGCGGGGAAAAAGGCGTAAACGCCTTTGGGTTCGAACCAGTTTTCGTCGGTGATTTGTTTGAGCATGTTTTGGGCGTCGTCGTAAACGGAGCGGGCTTCGGCGCTGGTTGAGAGGATTTCGGGGTATTTGCCCTGTAATTCCCACGTCCAGAAAAAGGGTGACCAGTCGATGTACGGAATCAGTTCGGAAACGGAAACAGCGACTGTTTTTATGCCGATAAATTCGGGGCTCGGCGGAATATATCCGGCCCAGTTTTTAAGGGCTTGGTTTCCCCGCGCCCCTTCCACCTTCATAAATTCGCGGGTTTGCTGTTCGGATTCGTGCTGTTCGCGGATGGCGTTGTATTCATATTTGACGGCGTTGATGAATTTTTTGTCGCCGCTCAAAATGGACTGCACAACGGTGACGGCTTTGGAGGCGTCGAGCGTGTGCATCGCGAGGCCGGAATATTCGGGGGCAATTTTTACGGCGGTGTGTTTTTTCGACGTGGTTGCGCCGCCGACGAGCAGGGGAAGTTCGAGCCCTTCGCGCTCCATCTCTTTGGCGACGTGCACCATTTCGTCGAGCGACGGCGTGATCAGCCCGGAGAGGCCGATAATATCCGCTCCCCACTCTTTGGCTTCTTTGAGGATGGTTTCCCACGGCACCATTACGCCGATATCTTTCACCTCGAAATTGTTGCAGGCGAGCACGACGCCGACGATATTTTTGCCGATGTCGTGCACGTCGCCTTTGACGGTGGCGAGCAGTATTTTTCCGGCGCTGACCGCTTTGCCTTCCTTTTCGGCTTCGAGATAGGGGAGTAAATAAGCGACCGCTTTTTTCATGACGCGCGCGCTTTTCACCACCTGCGGCAGGAACATTTTACCCGAACCGAACAGGTCGCCGACCACATCCATCCCGGCCATCAGCGGCCCTTCGATGACGTGCAGCGGGCGGTCGTATTTCTGCCGCGCCTCTTCCACGTCGGCATCGATATGGTCAACAATCCCCTTAACCAGCGCATGTTTCAGCCGCTCTTCCACCGGCTGTTCGCGCCACGCCTGCGTTTCAACTTCCTTTTTGTTTTCGCCTTCGGCTTTGATGATTTCGGCATAGTCGATCAGTTTTTCGGTGGCGTCGTCGGTACGGTTTAAAACGACGTCTTCCACCAAATCCATCAGCGCTTTCGGAACCTCGTCGTACACTTCCAACATGCCCGCATTCACGATCGCCATATTCAAACCGGCCGCCATTCCGTGATAAAGGAACGCCGCGTGAATGGCTTCGCGAACGCGGTTGTTTCCGCGGAACGAAAACGAAACATTACTGATCCCGCCGCTCACCGAAACACCGGGCAGTGTTTCGCGGATTACTTTGGTGGCTTCAAAAAACGAGGTGGCATTAATCCGGTGCTCCTCCATTCCGGTGGCAACCGGGAAAACGTTCGGGTCAAAAATTATATCGCCCGGATTCACGCCGAGTTCATCGACCAGTATTCTGTAAGCGCGGGTGCAGATTGCAATACGGCGTTCCGTCGTGTCGGCCTGCCCGGTTTCGTCGAACGCCATCACGACCATGCCCGCGCCGTAGCGCTGAATCTTCTTTGCATGTTCCCGGAAAATTTCTTCGCCCTCTTTCAGGCTGATCGAATTGACGATCCCTTTGCCCTGCACGCATTTCAGCCCGGCTTCGATCACCTCCCATTTCGACGAATCGATCATCACCGGCACTTTTGAAATATCCGGTTCCGACGCAACGAGGTTCAGAAACTTGACCATCATCGCTTCCGAATCGATCAGCCCTTCGTCCATATTCACGTCAATCAGGTTGGCGCCGTTATCCACCTGCTGCCGCGCAATCAGCAGCGCCTCCTCCAGATTTCCTTCGCGGATCAGCCGGGCAAATTTGGGCGACCCGGTAATATTCGACCGCTCACCGACCATCACCAGATTCATCTCCGGCGTAATCCGCAGCGGTTCGAGCCCGCTGAAATGCGGCGCAGAATCTAAGGCGGGGGGGGTGCGGGGGGGGTGGTTTTTAACCGCTGCAGCCATCGCTTTAATATGCGCCGGCGTTGTTCCGCAGCAGCCGCCCCAAATATTAGCCAAACCGGCCTGTGCAAACTCGTCGTAAATCGAACCCATATCTTCCGGCGTATCGTCGTATCCGCCGAACGCATTCGGCAGGCCCGCATTCGCATAAATGCTGACATAACATGGCGCAACCGCCGCAAGCTCTTCAATATAGGGCCGCATATCCGCCGCCCCGAGCGCGCAGTTAATTCCGACCGAAATCGGCTTCGCGTGCTCAATCGAATACCAGAAAGCGGTCGGTGTTTGACCCGAAAGCGTCCGGCCCGATTTGTCGGTAATCGTCACCGAAACCATCACCGGCAAACGAACGCCTTTCTGCTCGAAAACCTCCTCGATGGCAAACAGGGCGGCTTTTGCATTCAGCGTGTCGAAAATCGTCTCAACCAGCAAAACGTCGACGCCGCCGTCAATCAGCGCATCCACCTGTTCGGAATAGGCGGCGACCAAATCGTCAAACGTAACCGCGCGGAAACCGGGATCATTCACGTCCGGCGAAATCGACGCCGTCCGGTTGGTCGGGCCGATCGATCCGGCAATAAACAGGGGGCGGTTTGGGTCTTTTTGCAAAACCCGGTTAACCGCATTTCGCGCGACTTTGCACGCCTCCAAATTCAGCTCGCGAACCAGCGGTTCGAGTGAATAATCGGCCTGCGAAATAGTCGTCGAACTGAAGGTGTTGGTTTCGATGATATCCGCCCCGGCTTCCAGAAATGCAACGTGAATATCTTCGATAATCTGCGGTTTGGTAATTACCAGCAGGTCGTTGTTTCCCTTTAAATCCGACGGATGCCCCGCAAAGCGTTCGCCTCGGAAATCGGCCTCTTCCAGTTTATACTGCTGAATCATCGTGCCCATCGCACCGTCGAGCATCAGCACCTGTTTTTTCAGCAGCTCGGCAAACTTTTTTCCGCCGCTATTTGTGTATTCAGAATCAACGTTTTTATTCATGGCAAATCATCCGGTTTAAAGGTTGGGAAAACTAAATATCCGTTTATCCGGATAAATCAATATAAAAATCCCGCCAACCGGAAAATAAGGGGGGAAGGGGCGCGGGGAAGGGGGGATTTTTCTCACCACCCGCTACGCTCGAGGACA
Organism: Kiritimatiellales bacterium; assembly: GCA_003252225.1. Taxonomy (GTDB): domain Bacteria; phylum Verrucomicrobiota; class Kiritimatiellia; order Kiritimatiellales; family Pontiellaceae; genus Pontiella. The sequence continues at coordinate 4,255 of QKFE01000031.1, forward strand.
CAGAGTCACAGAGGATGAGGAAAGCTCTGTACTACTATCCGTCAGTTTCTTGTTTTTTGTGCACGGTTTTTAAACACAAGACCGCAAAGCACGCTAAGAACGAATGTTACAACTTCGCGTCCTTTGCGCTTTTCTGTTAAAAATCAGTGTTCATTCGTGTTAATTGGCGGTTCAAATTTGGTTGCGGCTTCGCCGCGCTGGGCTCTCTGTGGTAAAGTTATCGTGGCGAGTGTTTAAAAAGATTTGGCGGCGCAAGGTTGAGGGGATTGACCTGCGCCGCCGATGGGAAGAAGAAACCAGGAAGTCTCTTATATACATGATGACGCGGGCCGTCGGAGTTTTTGGACAGGGAAAATGTTTTCTCACAGATCGGATGCGCGGCGGATGCTTTTTGCGCCGTATTTTGCCTTAATATCGTCGGCAGCGTGACTTAACCGCCCCCGTTTTTCGTGGGTTTTTGTGTCCGGTGGGTCAAATAAATTGAGTTGCCCGGTCTGCGCCCGGTTGGTGCGGGTGAGGCCGCTGACGCCGAATCCGATCAGCCGGACGGGCCGGTTGGATAGATTTTTTTTCAGCAGCTCCATTCCTGTTTCGCGCAGGGTGATGTCGTCGTCGGACGGGATCGGAAATTTGGTTTGGCGGGTAATGGTGGAGAAATCGGACCAGCGGATTTTGAGGTGGACGGTGGCGGCAAAATAGCCGGCTTTCCGGAGGCGTTCGCCGACTTTATCGATCAGTTTTTTATAGGCGGCTTCGATCTGTCCTCGGTCGGTGATGTCTTCATAGAAGGTGATTTCGTTGGAAATACTTTTTTCATCCGTTTCGCCGCCGATTTCACGCTCATCAATTCCTCTGGCCAGTTTTGAAAATACCCGCGCGGCGCGTTCTCCGATGGCGCTTTCGAGCAGTTTTATATCGGCGGTTTGCAGCTTCCCGATGGTGTTGATGCCCAGCGAGAGCAGTTTTTTCTGTGTAACTTTACCGACGCCCCAAATCCGCCCGATCGGCAGCGGGGCCAAAAAGGCTTCAATTTCTTTTTGATCGAAAGGAACGAGAGTCAGTCCGTCGGGTTTATTCATATCGGACGCGATTTTTGCCAGATACATGTTGGGCGCGACGCCGACGGAGGCGGTCAGCCCGGTCTGCGCGCGGATATCGGCGCGTATTTTTTCGGCGATTTCTCGGCCGGTTCCGAACAGCCGCTGTGCTCCGGTGACGTCGAGGAAGGCTTCATCAATCGAAAGCGGCTGAACCAGCGGGGTATAGGATTCAAAGATGCGCATGATTTGCCGCGAGACCTCTTTGTAGCGCGCCATATTTCCGCGCACAAAAATCGCGTGCGGGCATTTCTGGTAGGCGGTTCTCGCTGGCATGGCAGAGTGGATGCCGTATTTACGCGCTTCATATGAAGCAGTGGAAACCACGCCGCGCCGGTCGGGAGGGGAGCCGACAACGACCGGTTTGCCGCGGTATTCGGGATGGTCGTGCTGTTCAACGGCGGCGAAGAACGCATCCATATCGATGTGCAGAAAAGTAGGCGGTGCTGATTCCATTGTTAGCTGTGCAATCTACGTGTGCGTTAAAGCTTTTATTCAAGTATGAATCATCTAAACTGTGCTTCAATAAAAGTAGAACAACCGGAACCTGACATGGAAGAGAAAACACGCGCACAGGAAGAGCGGAGGGATCCGAGCGATGTGATCCTTGATCTTAATTTTGTACCCAAATGGGCGCGCAAACCGCCCGGGGAAAACCACTATGCGAAAAAGGAGTTCACCGAAGAACGGCCCCGCCGGCGCGATGAGCACCCGCCGCGCAGCCGCGATGAACGCAGGGATGAACGGCCCCGTCGGCCCCGTCCTGACCGGGAGAGCCGCGATGAGCGTCCGCGGTCGCCGCGTGAACCTTTTAAAGAACTGCCGGTATCGGTTTCCTTCCTGCCCGAACAGAAACGGCTCGCGTCGCTGGTTCGGCAGATTCACCATTCGCGCCGTGCCTATCCGCTTATGGATCTGGCCAATCTGCTGATTCACGATTCGGAAGGTTATCTGGTTAAAATAGAGGCCAATAAAGAGTCGCCCGATTTCGAGCTGTTTCAGTGCAAGCAGTGCAAGGCGGTGACGGAATCCGAAGAGATGATGGTTCAGCACGTAATGGCGAAACATCTGTCCGATTTTTACGACAAGGAAGAGATCGAAACCGAGCCGCCGACCGGCAGTTTTCCCGGGGTGGCGCGGTGCCGGAAAAGCGGTATTCTGCTCGGTCCGCCGAACCACCACAGCTATGCCGAAAAACTGGCCGAAGTCCATCAATCCCGTTTTGCGAATATGTCGCTGGAAGACTACAAGCGGAATATTGAAATCGTCCGCGATGAAGAGGTGATTGAACAGTGGAAAGAGGAGAGCCGGAAAAAGACCGTTTATAAACTGAAGTCCAATCCCGAAGCCGAACCGGTTGATCTGAAAAAGGCGGAGGTTGATTTCGGTAAAGAAATCCCGGAGCTGTACGAAGCGTCGCACCGGGTGATTGTTCCGGCAAAAGTCGCGCAGGAACTGGATGACCGGAATATCACCCATGCCATCCGCCGCGTTTGGGGGAAGGAATCCCGCTTCCCGCTGACGATGTCGTTCGCCATGCGCGCCGCTTTCCGGCATATGCACCTCTATCTGTTTAAAGCCGGGAAAATCAACTTTGTCACCCACATCAAACCGAACCCGGTGAAACCCGAAGATACGGTTCCGAATATCGCCGAAGTGCTGATGTTCCTCAAAGAGAATCCCGGTTCAACCCGGCAGCATCTTTTGGAAGTATTGCATCCGTCGCTCGATCCGAAATCACAGGAAGCGCGCGATGCTTTGCAGCCTCTAAGCTGGCTCATTGAGCGCGGCCACATTATCGAATTTTTCAACGGAACGTTGTCTGTTCCGCTGGGTCGAAGACGGCGGTAGGTTCCAGCTTTTTCCAAGTGCAAAAGCTTTGCTGTTAAATTGGAGGGCGACGCTTTGTCGGAGCCGTTCCGGTAGACTGTGGCTCGGACAAAGCCTCGCCCTCCATTCCATTTTTTACGCGCTCAATTGCAACGAAGCTGAACCCGCTTCGAAATAAAAAAGGAGCAGCCCCTCGGGACTGCTCCTTGCGTTTTGGTTTAGGTCTTCCCCTTAAAAGGCGTAGATGACTTTGGCGGAAATGTTATGCGAGTTGAATGAACCGGCAAACAGTTCGTCGAAGTCGACGCGGAACAGGATGTTCTTCGGTGACCGCTGCAAGGTGTTGAAGAAGATTATACCGATACCGGCTTGGTAAGTGTCTTCGTCGAGCATGGGGTAGGCGAGCGTGTAATTGTTCGATCCACCCTGTAGGCTGAAACTCATTTCGCCGGCGTCGGCGTTGTATTCGCGGATCCAGTGCAGGCGGCCTTCAACTTTAAAGCCGACGGTTTCGCGGTTGATACGGTTCTGCATGGCGATGTTCAGCCCCAGACTGCTGCGGAGCGAGTCCGCATCAAATGCAGACATATTGCGCGGAACGGCGGAACCGTTTGAACTGGTTTCCGTGTAGGCGTCCTGACTGTATTTTGAGTACTGAACGTAAAGTTCCGGCGTGAACACCACACCTTCGGTGTCGTTGGCCATATCAAACCCGGCGCCGATGTAGCCGCTTATGATGTCGGAGTCGAAGTCGCCGTTCAGCAGGAACGGCTGGGCGGTCTGGGTTTCAACTTTATTGACGCCGTAGGCCAGCCCCATATCGAAGAAGACATTGTCCACGCCGTAGGTTCCGTAGAGGGAGCCGAAGTAAGCGTCGATATTTTCTTCGCCGTCGTAGTAATCTTCAGTGAGGTAATTGCCGTAACCGCCGCTTAAACCGACCAGCAGGCTTCCGTAACCTTTGTCGAGGCCGATGGCGCCGCCGTGCAGGGTGCTGTCGTACGAAGCGTTCAATCCGTCGGAATCGTGACTGTAGAACATGCCGAAATATTTACCCCAGACCGATGCTTCATTCTTCTGCTCCGACTGAGCGGTTCGCCGTTTGCGTTTCGGGCCGTTAGCGCCCTGCGGCTTTTTCTTTTTCTGCCCGGAGTTGTAGAGTTTCATCGTTTCGCGGTATTCCGTTCCCCGCGAAATTGACATACCTACCGCCGAATTCAGTCCAAGCAGCGTGGTCTGGAAGGTGTTGTAGGTGGTGAAATAGGTGGTTTCCACGGCCTGCCGCGCGGCGGTCGGATTCATTCCGTCAATAATCGCCATCATTCCCTGATCGTTGATCGCATCCAGCTCATCGGCGAGATCGCCCAATTGTCCGGTCGGGTTGCCCCAAAGCTCTGCCAACGGTTTTGTGCGGTATTCAAACACAATGCTTTTTCCGTTTTCGATGGAGGTTTTTGTGAGCTGTACGCGGTTGCTTTCGTTGGTATTGCTGGCGCCCTGATTGGTGGAATTGATCACGACATTACTGGTGAACAGTTCCGACGCCGCATTCGTGGTTGCCCCGTCGGCCAGTACAACAAAGATGCTGTTGGTTGCGGTTGCGACCGTGATGTAGTTGGTTGCTCCGGGCGTAAAGTTTGCGTCGCTTACGTCGATATTGATGGTTGAATTGGTTTCGAAGTAAGCCGATCCCGTCTTCAGCAATCCGTTTGTGCCGGTATTCGCGAGGAACGAAATCGATGCGCCGTTGGATATGCTGAAATCGCCCGCGACATCCAGTGTGCCCAGCCCGACGCCGAAAGCGGTATTGCTGGCCATTTGCATGTTGCTCTCAAACACCGCCATGCTGTTAGAACTTTCCAGCGAAAAACTGCCGCCGGTGAGGAGGAGATAATCATTCTGGAAGGTCATCACGCCGTCTTCAATTACAACGGTCTGGAATGCGGATTCCGCGGCATTATCAACAACCACTTCGCCGCCGTCCTGCCAGACATATCCGTTCAGTGTGAGGTTGGTTCCGCCTTCGCTTACCAGCTGTCGCCCGTCGCCGGCGAAGATGACCGAACCCAGCGTCCCTTTATTCAGGGCAATCGAGTTTGTTTTCCCGGTT
>QKFE01000335.1 GCA_003252225.1 Kiritimatiellales bacterium
TGAATTTATCGGGCATGTGCTGGGTCTCTTTGGCGACGCTTTTGAGCGGTACGCGCTTAAATTCAACGGCATATTTGTTGCCCGGTTTTCGTTTAATCGCGATCGATCCGTCTTTATTTCCGGATACTGCCTCTTTCACCGCCGTTGCGCCGACGCCGAAGGCTTCTTTCGCGTCCGTTTCCGAAACGCATCCGGCGAAAGAGCGCTGCAAATAACCGAACGTATCCGCGCGAACCCGGGTGATTCCGGTCTTCGTTTTAATTTCCTGCGCCAAAATATCGCCCAAAGCGCCCGTTCCGCTCAGCTGCACATTCCCGTGCGAATCGACCTCTTTCGCTGCCGCCGCTTGGGTGACAATCGGGGTGCCTTTTTCGTCGGCGATGCCTTCGGAAACGGCGATCACACAGCGCCCTTTTTCGGCCATTACCGCTTGGACATCTGCAATGAATTTCTCCATCGAGAAAGGGCGTTCCGGCAGATAAATCAAATGGGGGCCATCGTTTTCATCCTGCCGGGCGAGGGCGGACGCGGCCGTCAGAAATCCGGCGTGGCGACCCATAATGACGTTAATTTTCACGCCGCCGAGGGCATAATTATCGAGGTTGTCGCCCATAAACGCCTGCGCCACAAATTTACCGGCGGAACCGAATCCCGGCGTGTGGTCATTCTGCCGAAGATCGTTATCGATTGTTTTACAGATGTGGAAGCAGCGCAGTTCATATTTCGCCTTTTTCGCCTCCTCATTAATAATATGGGTGGTTTCGGCCGAATCGTTGCCGCCGATATAGAAAAAGTAGCGCACGTCATATTTTTCCAGCACCTTGAAAATCGCCGCGCAATCCTCCGGGGTCGGTTTGCGGCGAACGGAACCGAGCGCGGACGAGGGCGTATTGGCCACCGCTTCGAGGGTCGCTTTCGACTCCTTTTTCAGGTCAACCAGCTCTTCGTTCAAAATACCCTGAATTCCGTGCAGTGCCCCGAAAATGCGTTTAATTGAGCTGTGTTTTTTTGCTTCGAGCACCGCGCCGATCAGGCTCTGGTTAATCACGGCCGTCGGGCCGCCGCTCTGGGCGATCAGCATATTTCCTTCAATCGGTTGTTTTGCCGCCATCGTTGACTTCCTCCTGTGTTTTAAAATGTAAACGCGGACTATAATCCTTTGCGGTACGGAATCAAGAAAACCCTTTAAACCGCTGGTGTTCCGGCTAAGGGGAGGGGGCGCGGGGGAGGGGATGTTCCTTTTTGTGTTTTTAAATAGCACAATTAATTCTCTCACTCGCTTCGCTCAAGCCACAAAAGCACGAAGCGGATTCTGCACTTTGCGGCTTCGTGTCTTTGTGAGAGAGAATTTGAATCCAAATCTCCCTCTCCCCCGCGCCCCCTCTCCCTCAGGCCTTTACGGGGTGGTTTCGGGCTAAAACTTTGCGGGCAAAGGGGGTTGACCCGGTTTGATGATCCTGTATAAATGCCCGCCTGTTTTCCCGTAAAACGGAATTCCGACCGAAGGATCTTCGCCAAAGGAACAAATACCGCGCGGTGCGGGGCGAGCGCCCGGATTCGATTGATTCAAGTGGGCGGCTGGAAAAACCGGCTTAATTTGCAGGAAATCTCGCGGGAAGCGAAAGGAATGAAATGAAATACACTGGACCGAAAATCAAGAAAGCGCGCCGTCTCGGCATCGCCCTTTCCCCGAAATCTGAAAAATATCTGGAACGCCGCCCGAATCCTCCGGGACAGCACGGCCCGAACCGCCGCCGCGGTAAACAGTCCGACTACGGTCGCCAGCTGACTGAAAAACAGCGCCTGCGTTATCAGTATAACCTGAGCGAAAAACAGCTCCGTTCGTACTACAAAAAAGCGGTACGCAAACCCGGCAATACCGGTGAAGTGATGCTGCAGATGCTCGAAAGCCGTCTGGACGCTGTTGTGCTGCGCGCCGGAATGGCCCGCTCAATTTATCAGGCCCGTCAGATGGTTTCCCATGCGCACTTCCGCGTGAACGGTAAAAAGGTGAACATTCCTTCTTACTCGCTGCGTGTTGGCGACAAAATCACGGTGCGCGAAAAATCGAAAGACCTCGACGCATTCGTACTCGCTCAGCAGGTTGCAAAAACCCCGGAATATATCACGGCCAACGACAAAGAGCTGACCGCACAACTCAACCGCCTTCCTTCAATGGAAGAAGTCCCGGTGACCTGCGAAATCTCACTCGTCGTCGAGTACTACGCCCGTTAATCCTCCCTTCGAGGATGCACAAACCGCGCTCAAACCGAGCGCGGTTTTTTTGTGGTGCGCCCGGCAGGGCGCATCCACTTGAGGGTGAAAGTCCCTTACGCGCCCGACAGGGGGAAGCGTTAGCTGAACATCAACTGCGTAATCGCGAGGTTGCGTGGGAAGGAAGATGCAGGCAAAACACTGGCCTGACGAACAG
>QKFE01000269.1 GCA_003252225.1 Kiritimatiellales bacterium
AAAGTAGAACAAGCGTCCCGCTTGTTTCACAGCAAGCGGGACGCTTGCTCTACTTTCATTAACAAAACTATGCCGAAGTCCGCCGGACAAACAGGCCTTTCAGCAGAACCGTTTCGGGAGCCGTGTTTTCATCCACCGCTTCAAATGCGCGGCGGGCCATCTCTTCAACCGGCTGTTTTACAGTGGTGATCGGCGGAATAAACTGTTTTGCAGCCGGAATATCGTCAAACCCGGTAACCGGTTTTTCGACCCCTAATTCGTGAAGGGCATTCAGCGCGCCCATGGCCGCTGTGTCGTTTGCGCAGATGAGGGCGTCAACGGCGGCGATTTCACCCTTCAAATTCAATACGGCCTGCCGTCCGGCTTCAAACGAACCGGATGCGGACATAACTTTCGCAATCGAAGCGCCCGCCTTTATCACCTCTTTTTCGACGCAACCGAACCGAAGCCGGTGAACCGGAAGCTGCGCGCCGACATAGACCAGTTTTTTATGTCCGGCCCCGGTCAGGTGCTCAACCAGCTTTTGCGCGGCATCGGTTTCATCCACCGAAATCTGCACACTCGATTCGTCCGGGTTTCCGTGCCCGATGCGTGCCGTCGGAAGTTTACTGAACCCGTTGAGCCAATCCGCCCTTTCGTCGGAGCCGATAATGATCAGACCGTCGATGGCATGTTTATGCAAAGGCGCCAAATCGGAATCTTCCGGCTGGCGGCTTTTAAAGCCGGCCAGTACTAATGAATATTGCTTTTCATGCGCCTGCATCTGCAACTGGCCGATAATCTCGCCGAAGAACGGATCGCGGAAATCATACACCACCACGCCGACGGTACGGGTTGATTTCCCCTTTAAGGTTAAAGCCGCCGCGCTGGGCACATAGCCCATCTCTTCGGCCGCCGCCAAAACCCGATCCACCGTGGCCTGTGCGATGCCGACCTCTTTCGCTTTTCCCGATAACACGCGCGAAACCAGCGCAATCGAAACCCCGACCCGCTCGGCAATCTGTTTCTGACTTACGGCCATAAAATCTCCTTTACCGCAAGCTACCCAAATCCGCCCCAACGAACAAACATTCAATTGCAGATAACGTTTGAGGTGTTGTAACGGCTGAGCCGAAATTGCGTGAAAACAAAAAAAACGGCCCCGAAAAGAGGCCGTAGAGAAAAAGCTGCACCGCAGAGGATTAGTAGCTGCCGGGGTTGGTGGCGGCGGGAACTGCGTCTTTAAAGGCGGATTTTTCCGGGTCCGCCTTCCCAACAACGTTGCCGTCGCGATCAAACAGCGTCTTCGGGCCGAGTTCGCGGATAAAGGCGATGCCTTCTTCGCGAAGAACACGCCCTGAACGATAATCCAGAATTTCGCCTTTTTCGTCAGAAATAACGACGAGGAAGGTTTCGTAAGTTCCACCGACATTAATATTCCCGGAGGTTCTCCCGAGGGAGTATTCTTTAGTGGTCAGCTCAAAAAGACTCTCTTCCGAGAAATTGAACTCTTTTTTAACGACGTCGATGATGCCGTAGTAGCCGGTATGGATCTGACGGCCGATCACATACACTTCAGCGGTCAGCGGCTGTTTTTTATCCCCGCCCCCGGTATGGCGCACACGCACGCGCAGCGACACGTTTTCCACCTTGGCTTCGCCTTCGGCACCGGCGCCGATCGAACGGGTATTTTTACGGGTGGAAACATCGATATCCATTTTCAGCGGGAATTTCGACTGGGCTTCGGCGGCAACAACGGCGCCGAGCACCGCGACGGTTAAAAAACCTTTCAACAGACATTTCATTTCAAACCTCCATTTTGAGTTAGGCGACCTGTCACACGTTCACCGGTCGGCAGGCAGTATATTTAGCGGATCAGCCCTCTTCCGGCAAAACAGAAACCATATTTGTTTCTACGGATTGCCCGGATTCCGGCGCAACCGCCTCTTCCGGTGCGGAGGGGGGCGCGGGGGGAACCCAGACTTTTACTTTTTCCTGCCGGACGCCCCAGCTTCTCGCCCAGAAATGGTTCGGGCGGTAAAGGTCAATATGCTGTCCTTTGATTGCCCCGCCGCGATCTTCGACGCGTCCGTAGCCGTATCCGGGAATATACATAACCGTCCCGAACGGATAAAGATCCGTATCGGCCGCGATGGAACCGAGCCGGACTTTTGTCCCGGCCGCCCCGATGCCGACATGTTTCAGCCGGAAAGAAAAAAAGCCGGTTTTCTGATACGGCAGAAACAGGAACCAATTATAGCCGCAGCATGTTGAACAGTGGCAATAGGAGGTGGTTTTCATCTCCACTTCAACCGGCTTAATCCCCTCCGGCGGACGGATTCGTTTCGGGAAATAGAACGGTATTTCAAAACCGAGCCGAATCGCAGCAATCACCGCCGCAGCAATCAGCAGTTTTTTCCACAACCTCTTCTTCTTTGATCGACGCCCCATTCAAAAAAATCCGGCACAGGCATGAAAAAAGCGGCCCGAATAAAGACCGCTTTTCGCTCTGCATCTGAAAAATTAATACTGGTTGCCCGGATCCACTGCGGACGGAATCGCTTTTTTAAACGCTTCGCCGGGATTCTCAACTTTACCCACCACGTTGCCGTCGCGGTCAAACAGGGTCATCGGGCCGAGTTCACGAATGAGGGCAATCCCTTTATCGCGGATGGTGCGGCCGGAACGGGTATCGACGATTTCGCCTTTGCTGTCCGTGATAACCACCAGATAGGTTTCATAAACACCGCCGACATTGATATTGCCGCTGGTGCGTCCCAATGCATACGTCTGGCTTTCAAATTCAAAGGAATTGTCGTTATCCTTTGAGAATGTGAACTCCTTCTTCTGTACATCGATGATGCCGTAATAACCGGTCTGGATCTGTTTTCCGATAACATACAGCTCCATATTCACCGGTTCCTCCCACGGCTGGGAGGAGGATTTGCGCACCTTCACGCGCACTTTCACCTGCTCGATTTTTGCCTGCCCGTCCGCGCCGGCGCCGAGCTGCTCCCGCTGTGTTTTGGCAGAAACGTCGATATCCACTTTTAAAGGGAATTTGGTCTGGGCTTCCGCGAACAGTGCTGACCCCAGTACGGCGACTCCTAAAATACCACGAAATAAACTCTTCATTGCGATTCCTCCGTTAACAGTTTAATGCTCTGCATACAGTTTTCCGAGCTGAGCAAGAGTATTACCTCAAAAAATCATGCAGGCAAACCAGAATCCTGCTTAAAGAGCAGTCGTTCCGACGGCCGTTCCGGCAGAAAAATCGCGGCGAACCGCTTGAAGCCCTCTCGGCGAAGTGCTAGATTTTGTGGGGTTTAGAGTATTTTATGTCCACATCTTGTGGTTTGAGAGGGTTTTAGGCAAATGGCCGCGAAAAAAACGCACGAATATACGGAAGACAAAATCAAGACGCTTTCCTCGCTGGAGCATATCCGGCTGCGTACCGGCATGTATATCGGCCGGACGGGAAACGGCGCCCATTATGACGACGGAATTTACATCCTCGTCAAAGAGGTGATCGATAACGGGATCGATGAGTTCATTATGGGCCACGGCGACCGGATCAATGTTTCGATCGAAGACGATATGGTCACCATCCGCGATTTCGGGCGGGGTATTCCGCTGGGCAAAGTGATCGACTGCGTCTCGAAAATCAACACCGGGGCAAAATACAACGATGACGTTTTCCAGTTTTCCGTCGGTCTCAACGGGGTCGGCACCAAAGCGGTGAATGCGCTTTCCACCTATTTTCTCGTTCGCTCGCACCGCGACGGTGAATATATGGAAGCGGAATTCGAGCTGGGCGAACTGGTCCGCGAAGAGAGCGGTAAAACCGATGAACCTAACGGTACCTTTGTCGCCTTTTCACCCGATCCGGAAATTTTCAAGAAGTTTAAATTCAACCCCGATCATCTGGCGCGACGGCTGCGTTTTTATGCCTATCTCAACGCCAAGCTGAAAATCTGGTTCAACGGGGAGCTTTTCCAGTGCAAAGGCGGACTGCTCGATCTGATCCGCGACGAAAGCCACTACGAAAAAATTTACCCCCCGTTCCATTATGCGGACAACACCCTCGAATTCGCCTTCACGCACACCAACCGCTTTTCGGAGGAATATTTTTCGTTCGTAAACGGGCAGTATACCTCCGACGGCGGCACCCACCTTTCCGCTTTCCGCGAAGGCCTGCTGCGCGGTATCAACGATTATTCGGCCAAAAAATTTGACGGGGACGATGTGCGCGAGGGGATTCTCGGCGCGGTGGCCATCCGGCTGAAAGAACCGATTTTTGAAAGCCAGACTAAAAACAAACTGGGCAATTCCGAAATACGGTCCGATCTGGTTGCGCGGATTTCGCAGGCTGTCGCCGATTCGCTGCACCGCAATACGGAAGAGGCAAAAAAGCTGATCACCAAAATTGAGGAGACGCAAAAACTGCGCAAGGAACTCAACTCGGTGAAAAAACTCGCCCGCGAACGGTCGAAGTCCGTTTCCATCCGTATTCCGCAGCTGAAGGACTGCAAAAACCACTTCAGCCGCGAAAAGCAGAAACACCTCGAAACACAGATTTTCATCACCGAGGGCCAGTCCGCCGCCGGCTCGCTCGTCAGCTGCCGCGATGCGAACAATCAGGCGATTTTCACCCTCAAAGGAAAACCGCTGAATGTCTGCGACCTGAAACGCGACGCCCTTTATAAAAACGTCGAAATCTACAACCTCATGCGGTCGCTCGATATTGAGGAAAACATCGACAACCTGCGCTACAATCAGGTCATTCTGGCGACCGATGCCGACGTCGACGGCCTGCATATCCGCAATTTAATGATCACCTTTTTCCTGCGCTTCTTCAAATCGCTCGTGGAAGAGGGCCATCTGAAAATCCTCGAAACGCCGCTCTTCCGCGTACGGAATAAAAAGGAGACGATTTACTGCTACTCCGAAGAGGAACGGATTAAAGCGCTCGAAAAAATCGGGCGCGGCGCGGAGATTACCCGCTTTAAAGGATTGGGCGAAATATCGCCCGGCGAATTCAAAGACTTCATCAGCGAAAAAGGGATCCGGCTCACCCCGGTTTCAATCGAAGGCGACCATTCGGTTTCCGAAGTGGTCTCCTTTTACATGGGCAAAAACACGCCCGAACGCCGCGAATACATCATGGAAAACCTCGTGCTCGAAGCCGCGATGCTTTAAAGTACGCTGTGTATTTTTTCGGCCAGTTCGGATAGTTCGAAGGGTTTTTGAATGAACCCGTTGCAGCCTCTTTCCATAATGGCGGCGGCCTTCCCGTTCAGGGAGTAGCCGCTGGACAGGATAACCGGAAGCTCCGGTCTGACTTCCCGGATTCGCTCAAAGGTGGAACCCCCGTCCTGGCCCGGCATAATCATATCGAGAATAACCAGCCGGATACCCGGCTGCTGCTGAACCAGACTGACCGCGTCGTGCCCGGTCTGCGCAACCGCGACTTCAAACCCGAGGTCTTCAAGCATATACCGGGTGACCTTCAGAATGATCTCCTCATCGTCAACGAGCAGAATCAGTGAGCCGCCGCCATCTCCGGGTTCATCCTCGGGAACCTTTTCCTGCGGCACAGACTGATCGGATAAGGGCAGGTAAACATCGAACACCGTTCCTTCCCCCGGCTTACTTTGAAGCGTAATGATTCCGGCGTGGTTTTTTATAATCCCGTAGGCCGAGGCCAGCCCCAGCCCGGTTCCGTGCCCCGTCTCTTTGGTTGTAAAAAAGGGGTCGAAAACACGCTGCCGGGTCTCTTCGTCCATTCCGGTTCCTGTATCCTCAACCCGGATTTTTACATACCAGCCGGGTTCGACTTCATGGGGCGCACAGACCGCTTCCGACAGCGTTTCGACCGATGTTTTTAGAATCAGTTTACCGCCATCGGGCATGGCATAGCCTGCATTGACAAACAGGTTCAGCAGCACCTGTTCAATCTGGGTGCGGTCAACCAGCGAAACGGGCGGGGGTTCGCACAAATCCGCCGAGACCACAATATCGTGCCGGGTTCGGCCGAACATGGCTGAACTGGCCTGTAGCAAGGCGTTGATATCCACCGGAACGACTTCATATTTTCCGCCGCGCGCCATTCCCAGCAGCTGCCTGGTCAAATCCGATGCGCTGTGGGTACAGTTCCGGATCGACTGCACTTTTTCCAGATGAGGGCTGTCTGGTGCCAACGCTTTTTCGAGCAGTTCCGCCTGCCCCTGAATTCCCATCATCAGGTTATTGAAATCGTGGGCAATGCCGCCGGCCAGTGTACCGATCGCCTCCATTTTCTGCGAATGGAGCAGCTGGAGTTCCATCTCCCGGAGCTGAGTAATGTCCGTGGCAATCTGTATCCGAACCAGCCGCCCGTCAACCCATCGGATAGCGCGGTCATTGCAGACATAGCATTTCCCGGTTTCGGGGTCTTCCTCCTGCCAGGTGATCGTACCGGCGGGGTTCCCGTCCGCATCAAGCAGCCGCGGGACGGTGCATGAATCACAGGGGGTTTCCCTGTTCCGCAATGCAGAATAACAGGTCTGCCCGGTCAGGTCTTTTCCGTCGCGATCAATCATACCCCGATTCATGAAAAGGATTTCACGCGTTTCGAGATCGACGACATAAATGGTGGCATCAACGCTGTCGAGTACCCGCAGAAAGGTTTCGTGCGATTGAGAGAGCTTGCGGTTGGTTTCGACCAGATCAGCAGTACGTTCTTCCACCCGGCACTCCAGCTCTTTATTTGCGCGGGCGAGTTCACGGAGCAGGTAAATATTGTCGAACCGCGAAACCGCCATATTGACCAGCTGAACCAGCAGGGGCTGCATCTGCGGGAGCCGCCCGCCCCTGTTCGTATCATCCACAAAAAGAAAAACACCGTGTTCAATCGACTGTGTTTTAAACGGGACGAGCACCGCCTGTTTCGGATCAAAAATATCGCCCCGAAAATTACAGTTCAGCCCGCCGGGAATCTCAACAACAGCTCCTCCCCGGAAAAGATCGCCGGTCATATCCGGGCCCAGCGTCATCGGAAAGCCGTTGTCATCCCGGTCGGAAAAGGCGCAGTAACTTGAAATAGGCTCCAGTACATTCCTGTCGATCCGGCAGCAGGCGGTGAAGGGAATTGTTTTAAGAATGGAAATCCGCTCAAGCGCCAGTTCGAAGACTTCCAGCTCGTTATCCACGTGCAGAAAAGTTTCCGAAATCGCCCCCAGCAGCAGCGACTCCTCCGCCCGCTCGGCCAGCAGGGCGTTTTCCTCTTCGAGCACACGGATCGCCTGCCGCAGCTGGGTCTCATTCAGAATGGCATCTTCGGTTCTCACCCTTCTCTCCAGAATGTCATCAGTTCGCGGGCAATACGCTCCGGCTCATCCTCCTGTATGAAATGGCTGCCGGAAGCGATGCGGCAAAGGCGGGCCCAGGGGATATTTGCCGCCAGTTTTTCCGAGATGGCCCCGCTCAGGTAGGGGTCGGCATCGCCGCGGATAATCAGAACCGGAATATCCAGCCGGTGCAGTTCATCGGTGATTTCGAGCAGGTGCCGGTTGTTCAGACTCGCCGCAAAATGGAGGAAGGCTTTGCGCCCGGCTTTGGTTTTCATCGGTTCCCAGAAATCATCCATGAGTTCCGGCGTGCAATGGTCTTTATAGAAAAGCCCCCGTTTAACAATCATCCGCAGCGCGCCGATATCCAACGTGGCCATTGCAAGCTGGCGGATAATCGGGGTTCGCAGCGTGATAATCGGCTGAACCGGCCAAAAGTCGTACGCCACGCTGTTGATCAGCGTCAGATCGTAAAGCCGTGTCTGATTATTCACTGCAAATACCTGCCCGACGCCGCCGCCGACATCGTGCCCGACAAAATGCAGCTTTTCAATTCCCAGCTGTTTCAGCAACGTTTCGAGCGTTGCGGCGTGGCTTCTGATCGAAAACGGCTGATCCAGATTTTTATCTGAATCTCCGCAGCCGGGGAGATCCACCGCAATCACGTCAAAATCGGCTTCAAGGAACGGAATCACCTGTTTCCAGATAAAAGAATAGGTCGTGATTCCGTGAACCAGCAGCACCGTTTCGCCGCCGGCAGTTCCGGAGCGCAGATAGGCCATGCGCCTTCCGCCGATTTCGGCATATTCTTTGACCATCGCTTCCATTTTACAACGCAGTCGATCTCCGCCCTGCCTCCCCTCTCACTTCCCCTGCCCCGTATGTGGCAGGCGTCCCATAGAACAGGAAATATGGTACCCGCTTGCCGTCTATTAGTAAACCTATTTCACAGCCTCCCCGCCGAAAATGCCCCAACCGGAGGAACCGGGTAAACGCGGAGAATTGATTTGAGCCGACGGGCGGGGTTGGGTAAATTTACCGCTTGTTTTTCCTGCTGTGCGAATACAGCCCCGAACAAGAAAACAAAACCCCCGGCGATCCCCGGAAAGATGTGAAATATGGCACGAAAAAATCAAGACGACGAACTCGATCTGTTTGAGGATACGGCAGAAGAAACCGCCGAAGATGCGGCGGAAGAGGTTGAAGAATTTGACGGCGAAACTCCGGCGGATACCGGGGATAAAAGAAAATTCGATCCCCTGCGCGATGACCACGGCCCGCTGAAACAGCTGGTCGATTTTAACTTCCTCCAATATGCAACCTATGTCATTTGCGACCGCGCGATCCCGACCTTAGAAGACGGACTCAAACCGGTACAGCGCCGTATTCTGCACGCGCTGAAAGAGAAGGACGACGGGCGTTTTATCAAAGTCGCCAATATTGTCGGCCACACGATGCAATACCACCCGCACGGCGATGCCTCCATTGCCGATGCGCTGGTGACGCTGACCAACAAGCGTTACCTCATCGAAGGTCAGGGAAACTTCGGCAACATTTACACCGGCGACCGCGCCGCCGCGTCCCGTTATATTGAGTGCCGTTTGACCAATCTGGCGCGAAACGAGATTTTCAATAAAGAGCTGACCGAGTGGATTCCGAGCTACGACGGGCGGAATAAAGAGCCGGTTACTTTGCCCTCCAAACTGCCGCTGATGCTGATGCTCGGCGCGGACGGCATTGCGGTCGGTTTATCCACCAGTATTCTGCCGCACAACTTCATCGAACTGCTCGAAGCGCAAATCGAAATCCTGCGCGAAAAGAAGCGCACACCGGTTGAATTGAACTTGCTGCCCGATTTCCAGACCGGCGGACTGATGGATGTTTCGGAATACAACAAAGGCAACGGAAAAGTTAAACTCCGCGCCAAAATCGAACCAACCAAAAACAACCGCATTATC
>QKFE01000218.1 GCA_003252225.1 Kiritimatiellales bacterium
CGGGGACGGGGAGGTTTATTCATAAAACAGGTTGCGCAGCTCGCGCGAGGTCACCGGCTGTTTCGTTTTCAAAGCATGGTTGCGGACGCGGGCCAGCAGCCAGCCGAGCGGTTCTTTACCGGGATTAATCCGCAGTTTTTCCAGCGCGTGGCGCAACGCCGCTTCACCGGAATGAATTCCGAGCACAATCTGTGTGCCGTCGTCGCGCCCGATGTCCGCCGCCGAAAAGGGCTCATAAGCCGGGCGGTGGTTCAGTACAGCGTGGACGTGAATGCCCGATTCGTGGCTGAACACATTTTTGCCGATAATCGGGAAACAGCGCGGCGGCTCGGCTTTGGCGGCGGCCAGCACGAGATCGCACAGCGGCGCAAGCCGGGCGGTCTTTATGCCCAGTTCCGGAACCGCCATTGCAACCTGTTCGAGCGCAGCATTACCCGCCCGTTCGCCGATTCCCGTCACCGTGACGTCCGCCGCAATTGCTCCGCCTTTAATAGCTGCCAGCGTGTTCGCCGTCGCCATTCCGAGGTCGTTGTGCGCGTGAAAAGCCAGTTCCAATTGGGGCACTTCGGTCTTCAGTTCTTCAAATAAAGCCCGCGTCTGGAATGGGTTCAGTACGCCCACAGTGTCGGCAATCCGCAAGCGGTGTGCGCCAAGTTCGTGAACGCGGCGGGCAAAAGCAAACAGGAGGTTTTTATCGGCGCGGGCGGAATCCTGCGCGCCGACGGAAACATAGCTGAAACGGCGCAGGGCTTCGGGCAGAACGGTTTCAAGGGTTTTGAAAACCCAGTCGCCCGATTTGTTGAGCGCTTTAAAATGGTGCTCGGAAATCGGAAAAGACAAATGAACCGATTTCAGTCCGGCGGCTTCCGCCGCTTCGAGGTCGGCCTGCGCGGCGCGGCACCAGCCGGTGATCCGGCAGGGCAGATGGAGGGCGATAATGGCGGCGATATCCTCCTGTTCCGTGCGGCCCATCATCGGGATTCCGGCTTCGATTTCACCGACGCCGGTTTCCGCCAGCGCCAGTGCAATTTTCAGTTTTTCTTCGCGGGTGAATACCGTGCCGGGCATCTGTTCGCCGTCGCGCAGGGTGGTATCAATTAAATAGGGTGTTTTCATCATCCGCCCTTAACGCAAGCGGTGTGCCAGCCGGTCGGAGGGGTTTTTTGTTTTAAGCAACCGTTTTGAATTCATCCGGTTACGCTGTTTTTTAGTAAGGAGGTGCTTTTTTGCCGGATGGAAATAAATGTCGTCCGGTTTTCGGGCGACGCGGTGTTTTCGACTCTAAATATGGCGAAATGAAGGGGTAATATGATTTCGGACATTTATTTCCGAATCAATGTCACTCCAGTTCCATCCAGTCGGTCGGGAGTTTGCGGCGCTGTTTGTCGTAATCGTTGATGATGATTTCGAGCGCCATGATGTTGGCTTTAAAGCGGGCTTTTCCGGCCTGTGTTAATGCGTTCCGGAACGAGCCGTCGTCTGTCGCCATGCGGGAGCGTATGCTGCTGATGGTGTCATCGCGTTTGCGTTTGGCTTTGACGGCATCACTGCCTTTGTAGTTTTCGTATTCCTCGTTGGCGGCCCGGTATTCCGGATCCTTTTCGAGCATCTCTTTGACGATTTCGTTGCAGCGGTCGGATTCATCGCGCGCCTGCTGGAGTTCGGGGTGGCGGTCGGAATAGCGGGCCAGTTCGCTCCAGCCGATTTTCTCGACGGGCGGGGTGATATTTTTCTGTTTGCAGCGCAGCAGGTAGGAGCGGGCTCCGCCGTTGAGTCCGTCCGGCGGGTTGATCCAGGTTGCAATAAAACGGCCGGGGGTGATCGGATATAGGGCGATGTTTTCCTTTTTCAGCTCCGATTCGATCTCTTTGATCAGTTTTTCGCGCTCGCCTTTAAATTTGATGTCCATTGCCGGGGCATCGACGCCTTCAACGATTTCGACGCGGCGTCCGGAATAATTTTCATATTGGTGCAGCACGGTGCGCAGTTCGGCCTGTTTCAGTTCCAGCACAATCGGGCCGGTATCTCCGAGCGGCCCGCCGAATGCAATTACAGGGCAGAGAATGATCAGTGCAGACAGTTTCATGTGACCTCCGTTAATTGTGCCGTATTGAATTGCGCGCATGTTAGCGGCCTTTTCGGCTGCGCGCAAGAATGGAGGTCAATTCGATCCGGTTTCGTACGTGATCGCCGGGTTGATGCCGAGCTGGCGGTAAGTAAGCCGCATGACCTGCTCGATGCAGAGCGGGTCTTTTTCATAAGGCGGAAAGTCGCACGTTTTAAGCGGGTATTCAATCAGGCGGCCGTTCTCGTTTTTCAGCGCGGGGTCGAGCGCGGCGCGGGCGTAGATTGTCGCCATTTTTTCCGGCGGAATCGCAAACAGCGCTTTAATGGCGTACAGGTTTTTCATCCACTGCGGAATATCGGGAAATCGGTTCAAATCCAGTTTCACGTTGGTCACGCGGATGCAGTTGGCGGTAACCATCGTTCCGGTCAGCTGCTTTGCCAGCCAGTTTGTGAACATCGACTGGGCCAGTTTCGATTGATAATACGCCTTGGGCACAGAATAGGGCCGATCGTTAAACATCGGGTCATTCAGATTCACCGTCAAAAAGGGGTGCATCAGCAGCCCTTTCGACGAAACCGTCAGTATTCGTCCCTGCGGGCTCGCAATCAGCAGATCCATCAGCCGGTCGATCAGCAGCACCGGCCCCAGATGGTTGGTGAACCAGATCCGCTCAAAACCGTCCGGCGTAAATACCCGCTGTTTTTGCGAAAGGTCAAAATCGGCGGCATTGCTGATGACCGCATCCGCTTTACCCAGTTCGCGGTGAACCCAGTCGGTGAACGCATGAATACTGGCCCGTTGCGCCAGATCCAGCTGTGCCGTCAGCGAATACCCGCCAATTTCCCTTTGCGCCGCCTTTGCCCGTTCCATATTCCGGCAGGCCAGTACAACCCGGTGTCCCTGCGCGGCAATCTGTTTTGCGGCGGCTTTTCCAATCCCGGAATTTGCACCGGTGATGATGACAGTTTTCGGTTCCATTTGCGCCGTACGCTAACAGGTTGAAGCTGCGCGGCAATATTCAAATCGGGTCGGCGTTATATGGGCCGGAATCGCAGGCAAGGGTTGCGCTTGACTAAACGGATCGAAGAAAACACACTTTCGCGCATTAAATAGGGAACTGTTCGAATGGGTTTAAAACATTTCAGAATACTGATTCTAACCATTGCCGCCGCGTCTCAAATGAGCTTTGCCGAAGAGGTGGTTTATAGTCGCGAACGATACGACCTCATCGTCGACCGCTCCCCCTTCGGAGAAGATCCGTCCCTTGCGCAGGAAGCCGATTCGGAGGCAAAAAAAGCGGCGCAGGAAGAAGCCGCCGCACTGGCCGCCGCCAAAGCCCTTGAAAAACAGCTTCGCCTCTGTTTTCTGCTCGAAACCGATTCCGGCGAAATCCGCGCCGGCTTCCAGAATTTACAGGCCAAAAAAGGCGACCCGCGAAGCGTTATGCTGATGGTCGGCGAAAACTATCAGGGAATGAAGCTGACCAAAATCGATCTGCCCAACTCCAGCGCAACGCTGATGCACAACGGACAGCCGGTGACCTTTGAACTTACGAAGGCGAACCCGAAAGCGCAGCCTATTGCCGCCGCCGCACCCGCAACGCCGCAGCCGCCGGATCGTCGTTTCGGCGGAGGATTCCGTCGCCGCACCGAGCCGGAACAGCAGCCCGCCCCTCCCCAGCCGCCGCCGGAACCCGCGCTTTCACCCGAAGAGCAGGAACAGCGCCGCGAAGAGATACGCGAAAATCTGCGGCAGTATCAAATGGAAGTCATCCGCGCCGGTATGCCGCCGCTCCCGATTCCGCTGACGCAGGAAATGGATGATCAGCTCGTCTCCGAAGGCGTACTCCCGCCTTCCGAATAAATGTTGATTCGTGACTCGTGATTCGTGATTTTTCTGGACCGATCAAGCTGCGGGGAGGGAATCAGCGCCTGATTATTGCTCCCTGAATCCCGAATCACTCTTCGTCATACTCTTCGTCTTCGGTGACGCGCAGGATTTCGTCGATCGTCGTTTTCCCGGCAAGCACTTTGTCCCAGCCGTCATCGCGCAGGGTTTTCATCCCCTCTTCGAGGGCGGTTGCTTTAATTTTGCTGGCCGTGGTATGCGCGACAATCAGCGGGCGGATTTCGTCGGTCACATGCAGGATTTCAAAAATACCGGTTCGTCCTTTGTAGCCGTTTCCTCGGCATTCGTCGCATCCGACGGCTTCATAAATCGGGCCTTCCGTTTCCAGACGTTCAACCGGGAAACCATGTTCGCGGAGAAATTGTACATCGTATTCCGCCGGTTTGCGGCAGGCACTGCACAGGCCGCGGACGAGTCGCTGGGCCACAATCCCTTCAACCGAAGAGGCAACGAGGAAGGGTTCAATCCCCATATCCAGCAGTCGGGTGACCGTGCTGGCCGAGTCGTTTGTGTGAATTGTGCTGAATACCAAATGGCCGGTCAGTGCGGCGCGAATGGCAATTTCGGCGGTTTCCTTGTCGCGGATTTCCCCCACCATAATTACGTCCGGATCCTGACGAAGGAAGGTACGCAGGGTGTTGGCAAAAGTGAGCCCGATTTCCGGCCGCATCTGAACCTGATTAACCCCCTTCATTTCATATTCAATCGGGTCTTCGGCCGACATAATCCGCTTGTCGACCGAGTTGATCGTGTGCAGCCAGGCATAAAGCGAGGTGGATTTCCCCGAGCCGGTCGGCCCCGTAACCAACAGGATGCCGTGCGGGCGGGTAATCATTTTTTTCATCATGGCTTCATCGTGGGGGGCATAGCCCAGATCGTGCATAGTGATCAGTCCGCCGCCGCGCATCAGCAGGCGCAAACTGACCGATTCGCCGTACACTGTCGGCATCGTCGAAACACGCACATCGATCTCTGCGCCGCGAATTTTCACGCTTATGCGGCCATCCTGCGGCAAGCGTTTTTCGGCGATATCCATATTCGCCATCACTTTAATACGTGAAATGACAGAGGACTGGAACCGTTTCAGTTGCGGCGGCATCGGGGTTTCGTGCAAAACGCCGTCAATTCGGTAGCGGATACGCAGATCGAGCTCCATCGGTTCAATGTGAATATCGGTTGCGCGGTCATTGTACGCCTCCCAGATAATCTGGTTCACGAACTTTACAACCGACGCTTCCTGATCGAGTTCGCTCAAATCCTGTTTCAGCAGGTCGTCGCCATCGTCAAAATGGAACGAATCATCCTGCATCATGCGGTCGAGCGTTTCCGCGCCGACGCCGTAAAATCTTTTTGCCGCTGTTGAAATATCATCGAACGGACTGACCACCAGCTGAATTCTGCACTCGGAAGCCAGCCGAAGCGCATCAACAAGGCCCGGCACAAGCGGGTTGCTCGTCGCAACGTTTAAACAGCCGTTCTCTTCTGCCAGCGGAATCACGTTATATTGAAACACCGCCTTGGTCGGCAGCTTCTCGAGAATTCCCCCCTCGATTTCAATCTCCTTCAGCCGCTGGAACGGCAGATCCATCGCCTCCGCCAGCTTTTCAAGGAACTTCTCCTCTTTGACCGTACTGCCCTGTATCGCCGCTTCGCGGATCGATAAGCTGTTTTCACGGGCGGCTGTCAAAATATCTTCAAGCTGCTTCGCCTCAAACAGGCCGGTTGCTTCAAGCAGGTCACGGATTCTGGTGTTCATTGTCAACATAATGCGGAGTCTGCCATTCCCCTTCCGGTAAATGCAACTGTGTATTGGTGCTCTGTCATGCCCCAATAAACAGTTATTCCCGCTTTTTTATTGTGTTTAATCCGGCTGGGTGATTATTTATGCGGCTCCCATCTGCAAGACAATCTGCCCTGGTGGTGAAATAGGTAGACACAAGGGACTTAAAATCCCTCGGCTTCGGCCATGCCGGTTCGAGTCCGGCCCTGGGCACCACCCTTTTAAATCATTGTTTCCTAACCCGGCAGAGCCGGAACCAAATATTCAAACACGATCAGACCCTCCACCAAATACGGGGGCGAGGGAGTCTCCTGTGTTTGAGTCGTTCCCGGCGTCCGGGGGGATCTTTGCAGTAGTTTCAATGAGGGTTGTCCTTTGTCCGGAAGTGGGTTTGCGCAAAAAAAAACACCCT
The DNA here is from genome assembly GCA_003252225.1 of Kiritimatiellales bacterium. Lineage (GTDB taxonomy): Bacteria > Verrucomicrobiota > Kiritimatiellia > Kiritimatiellales > Pontiellaceae > Pontiella. Next base: position 6,169 of record QKFE01000218.1, read on the forward strand.
GCGGGAGGCGGGGTGTTTTTTCGTACCGAGGGAAGCGGCCGGTTATTCTGCTGCGGGTTTGGCCGCAGTTGTGTCTTCGATGGTTGCCTTTTCGCGGAGGCTTTCGAGGAATTCGGGGATGGCTTGCTGTTTTTTCTGCATAGAGAGCCGCTGAATGATTTCCTCTTTGACTTCGTCGAAGGTGAAGGTGGCCGGACGTTTGGTGACTTTGATGATATGCTGGCCGAACATGGTTTCGACGGGCTCGCCGATTTCACCGACTTCCTGAATGTAGGAGGCGACTTCAAATTCGGGAACCATCTGGCCTTTTCCGAATACGCCAAGCGAACCGCCGCGCATTTTTGAGCTACAGGCGGAGTTAGATGCGGCGGCATCTTCGAAGGTGATTGTGCCGTTGATGATCTGCATACGAAGGTCTTCGGCTTCTTTTTTCTTTGCCGCCATGCTTTCTTTGCACTGGGTCATCTGCTCTTCGGTGAGTGGGGTTTGTACGGGCGGCATTTTACGTTCCGCAACGAGTTCGGCGTTGAGGGTTTTCCAGACTTCCTGTTCGAGCGGTTCGTATCCGATCAGAATATGGCTGGCTTCAACGTTGTCCTCGTTTTGGTACACGGAGGAGTTTTTGTTGTAGATTTCCTGTGCTTCTGCTTCGGTTACTTCGGGGGCTTTATCCGTGACCTGTTTGAGGAACTTCTGGGTTTTGATCGATTTTTTGATTTCGTCTTTGAGTTTATCGAGAGTGAGCTCGTCTGCTTCCAAAGCTTCTTCGAGGGTTTTTCCCTGTTGGCTGAGGCTGGTTTTGGCCGCTTCGATCTGTTCGTTGACCTCTTCTTCGGAGACCGTGATGCCGGAAGTTTCGAGCGCGGCGTCGAAGAGTTTCTGGTCGATCAGTACATTTTTACCCTGTTCGAATGCGCCCTGCTGCATATCGTTCATCTGCTGGGCGGTCGGGGCGGGCATATTGGGCATCTGCTGCTTCATCCGCATCAGGTGCTGCTGAACCATTACGTTTGCAACTTTCTGGATTTCGCCGCGGGTAATCGGCTCGCCGTTCACTTTAACCATAACTTCGTTCGGGTCATCGGTCAGCGGATTGGGTTTAATCGGCTGGGAAAAGAGGTCTTCGGTCTGAGAAAGGTCGACGGTTTTCGGCTTGGCCGCGGAAGCCTTGTACACTATGCCGCCCGCCAGCAGAACAGCCGCCGCAACCGGAAGAGCCATCCACGTTTTGTCTTTGAGCAATTTGTCGAACATCGTACTTGATCCTTTCTTCATGATTAAACTAAACAGCGCATCCTCCCTCTGGATACGTAAAGGGCCGCATAGTGTCGTTTGGGCGGCCAAATGTCAACGCATTCTCAGACGGGTTTGCGGGAGTAACGTTCAATGAATAAGCCTGATTTTTTGAAGCAATTTAAGTGCTCCGGCTGCGGCGAATGCTGCCGCTGGACGGGCTCCGTTCTGCTCACGGATGCCGATATTGAAACGCTGGCCGCGCATCTGGGAATGGAGGTGCAGACGTTCATTGACGAGCATACGCGGCTGGCCCCGAACCGGAGGCAATTAGCCCTGTTGGATCAGTCCGACGGCAGCTGCGCCTTTCTCGCCGGGAACCGCTGCCGGATCTATCCGGCCCGTCCGGAACAGTGCCGGACGTTCCCTTATGCGTGGCGCGCTTCGGGCTGCCCGGAACTGGATGCACTGGTGGAAGGGCAGAAAAGTGTTGAACAGGCGGGGGAAAATACTTAGCTTTTCGGCCACTTTTTTCACAGAAGGAGAGAATTATGTCAGTTTTGAGTATCACCCAAATCATGGAAATCCTGCCGCACCGCTATCCGTTTCTGCTGGTCGATAAAATCGTCGATCTCGACATGGAAAAATGCACGGTGACCGGCATTAAAAACATCACGATGAACGAGCCCTATTTTCAGGGGCATTTCCCGGGCAACCCGGTGATGCCCGGCGTATTGCAGATGGAAGCGATGGCGCAGGTGGCCGGGGTGATGCTGAACTCGCGCGACGGCAACGAAGGCAAAGTGGCCTATTTTATGTCGATGAATAACGTGAAGTTTCGCCGGATGGTGGTGCCGGGTGATACGCTGCGCATCGAAATTGAAACCACCCGCCTGCGTTCGCGTATGGCGACGGTGCAGGGCAAAGCCTATGTCGGCGATGATTTGGTCAGCGAAGGCGAACTCACATTCGGATACGGGTCATAAATTATGGCGAACATCCACCCAACTGCAATTATTGCCGGCGGCGCGCAGATCGCGGACGACGCCGTTATCGGGCCGTATTGCGTGATCGGCCCGCAGGCGGTGATCGGCAGCGGAACTGAGCTGAAATCGCACGTCGTCATTGAAGGCAACACCACGCTGGGCAAAAACAACAAGGTCTATTCGTTCGCGGTTTTAGGCGGAATGACGCAGGACCTCAAATTTAAGGGCGGAAATCCCGGCGTTAAAATCGGCGACAACAACACGATCCGCGAATATGTCACCATCAACGCGGCGACCGATGACGGTAATTTCACGACCGTCGGAAACAACTGCCACATTCTGGCTTACTCGCACATCGCCCACTGCTGCCATGTCGGCAACGGGGTGATCATCGTCAACGCCTGTCAGATTGCCGGACACGTCACGATTGAAGATTTCGCCACAATTGAAGGCTCTGTCGGAATCGTCCAGTTTCTGCGTGTCGGCGCCATGTCCTATATCGGCGCGATGTCGAAAATCACGAAAGATGTTCCGCCCTATATGATTGCTCACGGCGATCCGATTGAAGTCCGCAGTTTTAACCGCATCGGTATGGAACGCCGCGGTGTTTCCGAGGAAGGCCGGAAAGCGGTCAAAGAGGCTTACCGTATTCTTTACCGGCAGGAGGGAATAACGGTTGCCGAAGCGCTGGATAAAATTGAAGCCGAAGTGGAGCAGACGCCGGAAATCAGACATCTGCTCGAATTCTGCCGCAGTTCTGAAAAGGGCATTGCGCGCTAAACGAAGACGCGGCATGAAACAGGGTTATAAATCTGAAAGGTCGGGTTTTCGCCCGGCCTTTTCGTTTCATAAAAGGGGCTTCACGCTGCTTGA
>QKFE01000115.1 GCA_003252225.1 Kiritimatiellales bacterium
CCGCGAAGGTCAGTTGGCTCGATTCCGGCGCAATCAGTACCAGTGTGTTGCGCGCAATTTCGGTTCGGGATCCGGGGGCGATCAGTTTCTTTTCTTCCGCAAAATCCATCCACTTGATGCTGGCGGAAATAAAGAGATCGGCCGGCGCGCCTGCGTCCAGCTGGCGGGCGAGGGCGCCGGATCCAGCAAAATTAAACCGTGCCTTTTCACCGCCTTCTTTTTCAAAGACGGCGGCGACCTCTTTCATCACGTCCGTTGTACTGGCTGCAGCAAAAACGGTGAAGTCTGCTCGAGCCTGTTCAAGGGCGAGCAGTAGAATCAGGATGGTCGGCAGGGTTTTCATGCCCGTTTAATAGGCTTAGTCGAGTTCATACTCGCTGGTATCCTCGCCCTCTTCGATGGCATCGAGAATGGCTTCAAGCTTCTCTTCTGTGAGTTCAGCGAACCATTTCCCCTCCGGATACATGACCATGACCGGCCCTTTTTCGCAGACCTTCAGGCAGCCGCATCCGGTTACCTGAGCGTCGAGGCCGCGGTCGAGAATTTCGGTGTCGAGGTAAGAGAGCAGATCGCCCGCGCCTTTGGTGTTGCAGACTCCTTTGGCTTCGCCCGCAACGCGGTAAGAGTTACAGATGAAGAAATGCATTTCCGGTTTTGCTATTGGCATAATTATGTCCCCTGGTTAGTTTGTTTTCTTTGTGATGAGTGAGCCGTGAAACGTGAATCACGAATCAATCGTCACTCTTTACATTATCCGCATCCCGCACCGCTTCCGGTGCATTTTTCGCCGCATTTGGTCTGGCGGATCGGCGACCGAACCTCTTCGCCGGAATAGATCCGGCGGAGGGTTTCATCAATCAGACCTTCCATCACCACAACCTTGATTCCAGCCTGGCGCAGGAAGGCGGTCGGTTTCGGTCCCACCCCTGAGACGAGGATTGCGCGGCAATCCAAAAGTGATTTCGCCAATTCCATCCAGCGTTCGGGCCCGGCGCCCGGTTCGGGGGTTTTTCGGGTTTCGACCACTTGATAAGCCCCGTCCTTGTCGCCGTAGATACTCAGCTCTTCGGCTTCGCCGAGGTGCTGGTTCACCAGTACGCCTTCGCGGGTGGCGACGGCGACATAGGGCCGTTCTTCGTCCGGCCTGATCGGGGCGTTGGCGGCTTTCTCGATCATTTTGAGCGTCTCCTGTGTTGTGCCTTCAGCCAGCAGTCCGCAGGCATCGGCGCGGCAGCGCTGGCAATGTTTCATCTGCGGCATATATTTCCCGGCAATATCGCGCGCTTCGTGGATCTGCGCGGGGCCCGGTTCTTCGAAATCTTCAAACATCGTCCCTTCCACCGGGCAGAGCGGAATAATATTGTGAAGGTCGGCGCCTTCGGATTTGGCAAACGAAGCGATGGCATCAATATGATGGTCGTTCACGCCGGGAATCAGAATGGTGTTTATTTTTAAGGTGATGCCGTGCGCCTTGATCGACTTCATCGCCTGAATCTGGCGCTGCAGCAGCAGTTCGGCGGCTTCGAGCCCGCGCAATGGTTTTTTATGCTCGCGCACCCAGCTGTAAATTTCCGCGCTGATTTCGGGGTCGATCGCATTCATTGTGATGGTGATGTGGCTGACGTTCAGCTCCGCGAGCTCAGCAATATAGGGGCCGACGCCGAGTCCGTTTGTCGAAACACACAGCAGCATATCCGGATGGCGTTTCCGGATCAGCCGCAGTGTTTCCATCGTCTCTTCCGGGTTGGCAAACGGATCGCCCGGCCCGGCAATTCCAACCACGGAAATCGGTTTGCCGGATTCAACGAGTTCGTTCACATAATAAAGCGCCTGCCCGGGCGAAAGAACATTAGACGTAACTCCCGGCCTGGACTCATTTACGCAGTCGTATTTACGGTTGCAGTAGCCGCACTGGATATTGCATTTCGGCGCAACCGGAAGATGGACCCGCCCGAATTTGCCTTTAACGTCCGGGTTGAAGCAGGGGTGTTTTGAAAAGTCTAATGCCATTGTAATCTCCGTTTAGAAAGTGTCTGTTGAATGAGTTGAGAAGGGGTTAGGCACGAGGCAATAGGCACTAGTGGTTACCGTTGTTGCGACTGGATTGTTTCTGTTCATAAAGATGTTTTCCCTCATGCCTATTCCCTGATGCCTCATGCCTGTTCAAATGTAGGTATAACCCACATTTGAACTCTCTTGTTTCATTTCCATTAACTTGTCCACAATCGTGTCGAACAGCCGCTGTGCGCCCCGGTATCCCAGATGGAGGGAGCGAGGCCCGCTGATCCGGTCGTGGATAGGAAACCCAGCACGGATCAGCGGGATGCCGGCTTTGCGGCTGAGGGAAAAGCCCTTGCTGTTTCCAATGAGAAGGTCGGGCTTTAGGTTGAAAGTGGCCACCTCGATTTCGGCGAAGTCCACGCCT
>QKFE01000015.1 GCA_003252225.1 Kiritimatiellales bacterium
AAACTAATAGCCAATAACCATTAACTGATAACGAATAACCACGCGCTTTGCGCGAAAGAACCGGAGAGGAAATATGAAAAACATTCCCATTGATAATGTCCGCAACTTCGCTCTAATGGGCCACACGGGTAGCGGGAAGACTTCACTGATCGACAGCATCCTGTTTAAGCTGGGTCAGGTTGATCGGGTGGGTTCTCCGGAAAACGGTACCAGTGTGGCCGATTGGACAGACGAAGAAAAGGCGCACGAAATCACAATTTGGGCGAAGCCGTTCGATGGCGTTTACACCGCCGCCTCACGCAAAGTCCGCCGCCTCGTGATGATTGACACCCCCGGCTTTGCCGACTTTATCGGCCAGATGATTTCCGCTGCCGAAGTCACCGATGCCGCCCTGATCACCGTCGATGCCTCCGCCGGCATTCAGGTGGGCACCCAACGCGCCTGGAAGGCCTGCCGCGCGGAATCGCCGTGACCTGCCTCGACAAAGACGACACCAGTTTTGACGATGTTCTGCTCGAAATTAAAGCACGCTGGGGCGACGACCGCTGCGTCCCGATGGTCCTCCCCACTTCCGACGGAAAAGCGGTCGATATTCTCAACTGCCCGAACGATCAAATTCCGGAAGAACTCAAAGACCGCGTAAAAGCGATTAAAGACCACCTCATCGAACTCGCCGCGGAAACCGATGATTCGCTGATGGAAAAATATTTTGAAGGCGAAGAGCTCACTGCCGACGAATTTTCCGAAGGCCTCCGCAAGTCCGTTCACGACGCCCATTTAATCCCCGTTTTCGCCACCTCCGTAAAAGCCGATATGGGCGTAAAAGAAACGATGGATTCCATTAGCCGCCTCTTCCCCTCGCCGCACGATTATCCCGTTAAATGCGCCGAAGGAAACCTGATCTCCGCCGAGGAGGATCAACCGTTTTCCGGGCAGGTCTGGCGTTGCTCCAACGACGCCTTTATCGGCCAGATGACTTTCGTCCGCATCTATTCCGGCGTATTGAAGCCCGGAATGGAAATCTACAACTCGACCAAAAACCAGAAGGAGAAGGTCGGAACGATCCTCTATGTGGACGGCAAAAAAACCACCGAAGCCGAAGAGGCCAAAGCCGGCGATATTGTGGCGCTGACCAAGCTGAAGCACACCTATCTGAACGACTCGCTCTGCGCGGTCGGCAGCGATATTAAATTCGACCCGATTGTTTTCCCTTCGCCGGTTACCGCGTACGCCGTCGAACCCAAAAACAAGGCCGATGCCGATAAGATCGGGATGGCGCTGCATCGCGCGACCGATGAAGATCCCTCCACCCGCCTCGACCACAACACGGAAACGCACGAACTCGTTCTGTGGGGCATGGGCGATATGCACCTCGAAGTCACCCTCGAACACATCAAAAACCGCTCCAATGTGGAGATGACCCATCACACCCCGAAAGTGGCCTACAAAGAAACCATCACCGGTTCCGGCGAAGGGCACTACAAACACAAAAAACAGTCCGGCGGCCGCGGCCAGTTCGGCGAATGCTATATCCGCATCCGCCCGAAAGCCGAAGATAATCCGGAATGGTTCCTGAACAAAATCGTCGGCGGTGCCATTCCCGGCAGCTTCGTTCCGGCCTGCGAAAAGGGGTTTCTCGAAGGGCTGGGCAAAGGGCCGCTCGTCGGATCCCCGGTGATTAACGTGCAGGTTGAGCTTTATGACGGCTCCTACCACGACGTCGATTCCTCCGAAGTCGCCTTCAAGATTGCCGGTGCGCGCGCACTGCACGAAGCCATCGAAAAATCCAGCCCGGTTCTGCTCGAACCGATCATGAGTGTGAAGGTCGTGGTTCCCGATCAGTTCATGGGCGATATTTCCGGCCTGCTCAACACCAAACGCGGCCGTATTCTCGGCATGGGACAGGACGAAGGGCTTCAGTCTATTCATGCCGACGTGCCGCAGGCCGAAATGTTCAAGTTTTGCTCGGAGCTGCGCTCCATCACCAGCGGACAGGGTTCCTTCGAAATGGAATTCGCCCGCTATGAGCAGGTTCCGGCACACCTGGCTTCCAAAGTCATTGAGGAAGCCAAAGCGCTAAAAGAGGAGTAGCGAGCAACACGTTCCATTGGAACAACCCTAAGGGCGGGCCTCCGGGCCCGCCCTTTTTCAGTATACGAAAATAAAAACCTTCCGGCAGATCCCGCATCAGCAGGGGAGGAGACGCCTCCGAACACACGCCTCATGGTGTGTCAGAATATCAGAAACCACAGGGTCGGAAATCCGGGACATTGAAAACTCCATCTGATCCCGCAGCTTAATTCCCCGGGCGGCCCGCAAAGGGCAATTCTCTTCAGCGGCTCCGAGGGGACATTCAATCACCAGCCCGAATAAACGCTCTCTCGATTCGCCATATGAAATCATTTCAGCTCTCCAACAGAAATTCTCTTTTTGAAAAAAGACGAATAGTCAGACTGATTTTGGTCAGAAATTTTTCTTTTTCTGTGTGGAGAAAATCCCTACAGCGGCCCCGGAATCCGGATCACAAGCCCGGCGGAGGAGAGAGCTGGAACCTTGTAAAAAAAGACCCCGACCGACGGCTACGTAAATCGCGCCTGTCAATCGGGGTTCTCTCGGGTACTTTTCCGGTGAATCACCGGTTTTTGTGCGCTCAGATCTCCAGTATCCGGCGAATGAAGACGCCGGTTAGGGAAAAGAGCAGAATTAAACTCATCGTGGCAGGTTCAGGGATCACACTGCCGGGATTGGTGTAAAGATATGAAACATCACCTCCGGACAGAGCCGCGCCGTAAACCTGAACATCATCAATCGTGGCATTAATATTACGCGCCGTTGTATTTCTGGCTCCCCCGATGGTCAGATAGCCGAAGGATTCGCCGGAAGATACCGACCATGCAGCGGTATCCGCCAGAACGCCGTTGTAATAGATACTCGCGGTGCCCGCCGTAGAGTCGGCCGTAACCACAATATGGTTCAGTCCGCCGGCGAGAGAAGTCGCCAGATCCCAGGATGTATACCCCGAAACCCCGCCGGGATTATCGAGAAAGGCCGCCGGGGTCGCATAAGGGGCATTCTGTAGGAAGAAATTGTCGGTTCCGCCGAAGGATATCCAGTTGTCCCAATCGGTTCCGCTGGTTGCCCAGAAACTGATGGCAAAACTGTTCAGGCTGACCGGTATCGTATCAACCAGAACCCTGCTTGATGTTGTGGACTGCATTGCGTCGCCCAGACCGGCCACCCCGCTGGAGGCAAAGGTTGTACCGCTCCCGTTCAGTACCCCGTGATATCCGTTTCCGCTTACGTCTTTGAAGCGGTCGCCGGAATCATCAAAGGTGTAGTGCGCAACCGGATCCCCCAAGGTAGAGTTTGCCACAAACAGAGTCACCGCACTTAACCGCAACCATTTTAATGTTTTCATAACTTCCTTTCCGATTTTGTACCGACAGATATAAAATCGTCACATGCGCCACGTCAATCTGTTTTTAATAGACTTACTTATTTAGATTTATTATTCAGACTTCATTTTATTAGGCAGACGAAAGTTAATGTTACCGTGCCCGACAGACGCTGATCTGAAAAAAAAGCCGCACAGGTCTGTGCGGCGGAAGAATGGTGCTCGGGATGAGACTCGAACTCATACGGCCTTAACGGCCACAAGGCCCTCAACCTTGCGTGTCTACCAATTTCACCACCCGAGCGTTGTGAAAAGAGGAAACGGAAGATACAGATGCGCCCGAGGGGGTGCAAGCGGGAAATCGAAAAAGTTCCGTCGCAATAAACCGCTGTTTTAACGGCGTCAAACCGGGCCTAAAAGCTTTTAAACGGAGGGGGATCGCAGTAGTGTTTTCAGCCGGGAAAAAGAGCCTAATTGGACACCGTTATGAAACAAAAAAGAGACAAAAAAAGAGCTTTAGGCAAAGTCCTTAAAATAACCCTTTCTGTTTTGGCAGCACTGATTCTGCTGGTGGTTTGTACGGTTTTATTCTGGCTGGGACCGACGGTGAAACTGGCCGCGGAAAAGGTCGGGTCAAAAGCGTTGGGAACTCCCGTCGAAATCAGGAAGCTGACAATCAACCCGCGCAAAGGAGTGATTCATTTAACGGATCTTTCGATTGCCAACCAGGCGCAGTTCGGCAGCTCAAACGCAGTTTCGCTGGCCAGTCTGGATGTTGCGGTGGATATGGCTTCGCTCTTTTCGCCGACGATACTGGTTCATCAGGTTGAGCTGAACAGCCCCCAATTTGTTTTTGAGCAGAGCGGGGCTTCGGACAATATCGCCGAATTCATCAAAAACATTTACAGCTTCATCGAATACGACCCCGCGAACCCGCCGGAACCCAAAAAGAAAAAGGAAAAGAAACCGTCGGGAAAAGAACCGCCGGTGGTCATTGTTGAACTGCTGAAAATCAACGATGTTCAGTTCCGGCTGGCGCACACGGACAACCCCGGGCTGAGCATTGCCGTCGGCGCCGAAGAACTGGCGCTGAGCATGACCAACGGCGTTGCCCGGCTTTCCGGCTTTTATCTGCAAAACCCCGCCAACCTGACCTCCACCAACCTGTTTTCCGTGGAGGGAGTGAGCATTGCGCTCGCCCCGGAAAGTATTTACACCCCGCCGCTTAAATTTACGGATGTGCAGATCGACAGCCCGCACGGCTATGTTGAATGGGCCCGGGATGCGACAACGATCGGCGAGTTTCTGGAAATTGCAGAAGACACGGCAATGCACGTGCTCAACTGGCCGCTGCCTGCGCCTTCAACCAATCAAGCCGAGATCGCCGTTTCCACCAATACCCCCCCCGCGCCCCCCCCGGAACTGCAAAACCTGACGGTGAATGATGTGCAGTTTCATCTGGTAAATTCGGCCCAACCGGAACTGAGCATCACCGCCGCGCTGGAAAACGTCGGCGTCAATCTGGAAAGCGGGGAACTCCGTTTCAATAACCTGTCGCTGAGCAATCCGGGTTCGCTTGAAACGCCGGATCTGTTCCGCCTCGGCGGGCTGACCGTCCGGATTGATCCAACCACCCTCTATTCAAAACCGCTTTCAGTTCTCGATATTCAGCTGAATGACCCGCACCTGTTTATTGAAACCAAAGGGAAAACAGGCACTGTTTCCGAATTCGTCCGAATTGCCGAAACGGTTGTTTCGAGTATTCCGACAGCCCCGCCCGCCTTTGCGGCGGCGAAACCGGCGGATTCCGGAAAAGAAACACCGCCTGAAATAATTGAACCTGCTCCGCCGGTCGAGCTGCACTGTCTCGCAGTCAACGGGTTTGAATTTCATATCGTGAATTCGGCCGATCCGAAACTGAGCATTAAAGCGGCGCTGAAAAAACTGGAGGCGAATCTGGCGGAAGGCGGCATCCGGCTGGATCAGTTTACCGTAAGCAACCCGGAACGGCTGGAAACCCCGAACCTGTTCAGCCTTTCGGAAACGGGCGTACAAATCGACCCGGCAACGCTCCATTCCGGAATCGCCGGAATCCGGGATATTCTGCTGCGCGAACCGCATGTTTTTCTCGAAGCGAACCGCGAAACCGACACCGTTAAGGAATTCATGAAAATTGCGGCGGCAGTCACTGAAACCATTCCAACGAATTCCCCGCTGTTTGCCGCATCGGAACCTTCGCCGGAAGCACTGGCCGCGGCCGCCGCGTTTGTCGGCCCGCCCGAACCGTTCCGTCCGCCGGTTTCATTGGGCCGACTGCAAATTGACGATATTCAGGTCAAGCTGCTTGAAAACACGAAAACGAATGCGCCGGCCGGGCTGCAATTACTGGCGGGAATCGGCTCGGTTTCGGCGGAAATGAATAGCGGTGAATTACAGATTAAGGGCATAAGGGTTCCGAACCCGGCGGGGTTTGCGGCGACGAATCTGTTCCATTTGGAAAATATCGGGGTTTCCTTCGATCCGGCGTCGCTCTTTACGGGGCAGGTTTCGATTAAGGAGATTTTCGTTAACAGCCCGCTGCTGAATCTGGAGCAGACGGAGCACAGCGGGAATGCGGCGGAGCTGCGGGCTTCGATACTTGCGTTTGTTCCTCCCCCCGCGCCCCCCTCCTCCGAACCGCAACCGGCTTCAACGAATCCGCCGGTTGCGCTGGCCGATCAGCCGGTGATTTTGCACTCACTGGTGGTCACCAATCTGGCGGTCAACCTTTCGCTGCCGCCATCGACCAACCGGCCGTCGCTGATGGCTCAAACCGACAGGCTGAAGGAGGCGGTTTCACTGAAAAAACTGAACCCGATGAATTATGTCGGCGAAGAGAAAACCAACGCGGTCGAGGAAATCAATATGGACTGGAGCAAGGGGCCGATCACGCTGGTCCGGTTTGACCGGCTTTCCGTTGAGCCGCTGAAGGGGCTGGTTTACCTCGATAATCTGGATCTGGCCAATGCGCCGGGTTTTTCGAATAAGCGGATTGCCCGTATTGCGCATTTCCGCCTCGATCTCCAATCCGACTCCCTGCATACCGACCGGCTGATTATTGAGGATATTCTCGTCGAATCGCCGGAAATCGCCTACGAACGGAAAATCAGAACCGATAATTTTAAAGCGCTGCAGGCGGAGATCGAGCACGTCGCAATGGAACGGAAAAAGAACCTTAAAACGGCGGATAAAAAACGCACTGAACCGGGAGAAGACGAGCAGGAAAATACCGCCGGAAACGACGAAAAACAGAAGGTCATTATCGAACACCTGCTCATCCGGAACGCGACCGTGAAAGCCAAGCTTTCCGCACTGCCGGCCGCCAAAATCCGGCTGACCCCGAACCCCGAAATGACCGGTATCGGGAAAGATAAAGGCGGCGCGACACTGGCCGATGCCGGGAAAATAATTTACGAATCATTATACAGCATCATCATCAGCGCGGTTGCCAATACGGCCGGAATTGCCGGCGATACGCTCAAAGGCGCCGGGAACCTGACCTTCGATGCGGTCGATACCCTCACCCTCGGGCTGACCGAAGGAATCACCGGGAAAGTCGGCGGACTCGTCGGGCTCGGCGATGGAGAAGAAAAGAGAGAGAAAAAGGAAGCCCCCGAAGAAGCCAAAGAAAAGACAGGCCTCAAGGGGCTGTTCAAAAAAGAGGAATAAAAAAAGCCCCGCTTTCCGGCGGGGCTTCAGTTTATTTGGTCTCGGCTTTTTTGTGCGGCGGATGGTTCGGCCGACGGTGAGGGTGTCCGCCCGGACGCCGGTTTCCGCTTCCGTGCGGATGGCGTTTAACGCCCTGCCGGTCGCCATGCGGGCGCGGCCTGTGTTTGCGCGGCGGAGCGGGCGGCAGATCTTCGAGCAGCTCTTCCGGCGGCATCGTGCATTTCAGCTCCACTCCCAGCAGCGCTTCGATCTTCGGCAGTTCGAAGGATTCCATTTCGCAGGCGAAGGTAATGGATTGGCCGGTCGAACCGGCCCGGCCCGTACGGCCGATGCGGTGCACATAGTCGTCCGGGTTTTCGGGAATGTTAAAGTTGACTACGTGGCTGAGGCCATCGACGTGAATACCCCTTCCGGCGACATCCGTCGCCACGAGCACTTTAACTTTCCCGAGTTTGAAATCTTCGAGAATACGCATCCGGCGTTTCTGACTGACGGCGCCGGAAAGCATTTCGCATTTATGGCCGAAGCGGTCGAGATCTTCCGCCAGCCGTTCCGCCTGATCTCGGCGGTTGGTGAAAATAATAATACGCTCCGGACGGTCGTTTTTGATGATGTTGTAAAGCATCGTGAATTTCTGATCGTCGGTGACAACAAACACCTTCTGCTCCACCGTATCAACGGCCACCTGTTCGGGTTCAATATCGATCCGTTCGGGGTCAACCATCCACGCCGCGGCCAGACGCATCACTTCGTCGGTCAGGGTGGCGCTGAACAAAACGGTCTGCCGTTTTTCTTTCGCCGGGGTTTTGTAAATGATGCGGCGGACGTCGGGAATGAAGCCCATATCAAGCATACGGTCGGCCTCGTCGATCACCATAATTTCGGTAAAGCGCAGATTGACGACATTTTTGCTTTCGAAGTCGAGCAGACGGCCGGGGGTGGCCACCACAATATCGACCAGTCCGTCTTCGAGTTCGCGCTGCTGCTTGTTGTAATCCATGCCGCCGTAAAGCACGACGGTGCGCAGACCGGTGAAGCGGTTCAACCCGTCGGAATCCTTTTTGATCTGCATCGCCAGTTCACGGGTCGGGGCGATAATCAGCGCGCGCGGCGAACCGACGCTGTGTTTTTCCAGCGGGTTGTTCAAACAGTGGTTGATAATTGAAATCAAAAAGGCGGCGGTTTTTCCGGTTCCCGTCTGGGCGCGGCCGGCCATATTTCTGCCCTTTAACGTGCCCGGCAGGATTTCACCCTGAATGGGCGTGCAGTATTCCCAGCCCAACGCGTGGATACCGCGCATCAGTCTCGGATGCAGATCGAGATCGTGAAAGCGGATTTTCCCTTCCTGCGGTTCAACCTTGAATTCGGAAAGTTCCCACGGCGAATCATCCACCGGCGGACGCTCCGCCTGCGGTTCAGGTTTTTTTTCGCCCTCGGTGCGGGGTTTCTGCTCCCGTTCCGGCCGCGGTTTGCGTTCGCGTCTTTCGCCTTCCGGCCTCGGCTCGCGTCTTTCGCCTTCCGGGCGCGGCTCGCGTTTTTTGCGCTGCGGCCTTTCGGATACACCGTATTTTTCAGCCCAGTTCTGCCGCAGCCGTTTTTCGTAGGCGATCCGGCGGTCTTCCTCTTCCGGGCGGAATTCTTTCATCCGCTCCTGCTCTTCGGCGGAAAACTCAAACGGCGGAATCTCCTTTTTCCGCGGCGGTCGTTTCTGACCGCCCTGCGGTTTCGGCTTATCCGCTTCCGGGCGCGACCGGGCGGGTTGCGGTTTTTGACGGCGCTGCCCTCCCGGCTGTACTTTCGGTGTCTGCCCCGGCCGCCATTCGACCTGCCCGGGTTTGGCCTGTGTTTGCTGATTTTCCTGCTGGGACGCCTGTTCCTGTGTCGATGCTCCCTGATTTTTCGGCGCGTCCTTTTTGCCGAAAACAGAAGCGATTTTTTTGAGTAAGCTCAAGTTCCAATCCTTTCGCATCCGAAAGGGTGGAAGAATGGATTACCGGATCCGTATTTTGTTTAAAATGGGTAGTTCAATGCCTTTCTCCCGGCGATTAAAACGTCTGTGGTCCAAAATCCATTCTTCCATCATCATTCGGATGATGCTGTTAATATTTCTTTTATCCAATCGCAGGCCATGCCCTGTGCATTTCCGCCGTTCACGGTTTCATCGAACGGCGCCTGCGCGTCATTTTCTCCCACCGGCCCGTTGACGACCGCCATGGGAACGGGCTCTGCGGTGTGCCCTTTGAGGGCCACCGGCGTACGGTGATCAGTGCACAATACCAACCGGTACGGCTCGCCGCGCTTTTCCAGCCACTGGAAAACCGGCGCGCAGACCTTTGCATCGAACTCTTCAATGGCGAAGGTCTTTTTCTGTGCGTCACCCATATGCCCGCATTCATCCGGCGCTTCGATATGAACGAAAACAAAATCCTCCCGTTCGAGTATTT
>QKFE01000348.1 GCA_003252225.1 Kiritimatiellales bacterium
GTGCAAGCATTACCGTACGAGCGGCGCGTTTTCCCTTGCTCGACAACTCCTCCAGTTCCGTTCGTTCTTCTGTCGTCAATGTAACCTTGTATCGTGGTGCCATTTTGCCTCCTGTTAATTGGAATCATTATGGCACACTCCTCATTTAATGCGAAGTATTAAGAAATACATTGTAATAGTGTGATTCAAAAATTTTGGCCAGCTTGGGATACTTGGAGGCATACGGTTCTTGGGTCACATCAATAGCGGTGGTCAGCCTGCGATTGTATGGCTGTTCTTCGCACAATCGTTTTTTCCATTTCCAGTCGCCCCAGTTCCGGTTCTCAATATCCAGATCACAGTGAACAAAGACATTGTAATAGGCTTCGTTATACTGTCCGCCGTTAAACTTGAACCCCTTCGCACTGGACCCGGTTACATCCAGCACAATATTACCGATCAGCTTCTGCCCGCTCGTGGCGTCATCCAGATAGATCCCTTCAAAATCCCACCACGCCGGAATGTGGTGAATAAAGTTGTGGCGGATCACCGTGCCGGCCCCGGACGGATCGCGCCCGGTATAGATGGCCCCGGAATCGCCGCTGTCATAAACGCAATGATCCAACTCATTCAGTTCGATGACATGCTCGTTGCCCCAGTACATAATCACCGAGTGCGGGTTCTGGTGCAGGTGATTGTGGGCCACCCGGTTTCCAACGCCGTCGATGCTGATATTCGGGAACATCTGCTCGTAGATGCGGGCCGTGCGGTAGATGTCGCAGTTGATGACGTAGTTATTGCCCGGCGTCAATGTCTTCCGATCACCGCCGCCCAGCAGCACGCCATAAGCCCCGATGTCATGAATGTCGCAGGAAATGATTCCGTTGCTGGTTCCGGCATTCCAGTTCCAGACCGTATTGGCAAACAGGCCCCGGTCCTCATCCCATCCGCCGTAGCCGCCATAGCCGCCGATCTCCAGCCCATACTCGCCTTCACCGATGCTCACCGCCGCCGTTCCCAGATTCCGCAGCGTGCAGCCAGGAATCCTTTGCATTGACCCAGTTGCTGATGCGCTCGTTGTCAAATTCCAGCACGCCCGGTCTGCGGGAATAATCGCGTGTCCGGGGAACCGACCCGTTATCAATCACCTTGCCATATTGCGCCTTGCCTTCATTCGGCCAGCGCGCCAGCGTCATCCTCTCGTCGTTATAAAACAGCTCCATTTCCGTCGGCATGACCGGAACACTGAAGCCTTTCTCGCTCATGACGCCGTAATCGCTGATCCCCAGCGCCCGCAGGTTGATCTGCTTAATGTTTCCCTTAGCCGAATCATTCACTTTTTCTGTTGCTCCGGGTGAAACAAAATCGGTCCAGACGTCCGACGGCAACGTGGTCGATCCGGCCATAATAACCTCCCCGCTGCCGGCCGGTTTAATCGTGATCGACCGATCTGCCATGGCATCTTCTGCGGTCAGCTCCAGCGTCCGCGACAACTCATAACGCCCGGGCCCCATCAGGATAGTCACCGGCCCGGAAGAGGGTTGCTGACGCATCAGATACTTCACCGCTTCCAGCGATTTCAGCGGCGCGTCTTTTGTTCCCGGATTCGCATCATTTCCCAGCGGTGATACATAATAATCGGTCTGCGCCTGAACGGCCAAAACCGACAAACAAAGCCCCAAACAAGGCAACTACTCTTCTCATGATCAAATATCCTTAAATCAATAGGTAGGGACGCCTCTCCGCAGGCGTCCGAACCGTCGGCGGTGCCCTGAGGACAGGACACCCTACCTTCTACTTCAACGTGACCTTAAACCCATACGCATGCTGCTCGGCGGCATCGGCAGGGAATTCAATCTGAATCCCGTCTGTACCCTGCTTCCACATGACGGTCCCCTCAAATCCCAACAGCGAAATCTCAGTCACCGGCACCTGAATCCCGGTCAACACCACATCCTTTACCGGCCGATCCAGAACGATTGCATAAACCGTTTTACTGTCCTTGCTCGCCGTGTAACGGATATCCTCAACGGTGTAGTGCAGGTTTTTCAGGAAGCCTTTTGATTCTTCAATCACAGTCGGTCCTTCGGCCGCGACGTTCCACGGGCGGGTGTCATAGATCGCTTCGCCGTTGATTTTCAGCCAGGCCCCGACCGTTTTAAGAATCGCCTTTTCCTCTTCGGGAATGACCCCATCGGAGGTCGGACCGACATTTAAAAGCAGGCAGCCGTTTTTACTGACAATGTCGGCGAGAATATCGATGCCATCATTGGCATCCTTGGTCCCCGGGCGGCCGGAATGAAACCAGCCCGGCGAAATGGTGTCATCGGTCAGCCACGGTTTGGGTTCGAGGTCTTTGACGCGCCCTTTTTCATAATCCACAATCGCGCCCGGCAAATAGGGCGAATAGCTTTTCACCGTCGTCGCCACCTCTTTGCCCGTTTTCAGGCCGTGGTTGTAATAGTCGGCGAGAAAGGGGTACATCAGGTCGTTTGGAATATCGCGCGTGCCCATATCCAGCCAGATCATATCGGGGTCATATTTGGCGATATATTCATCCAGCAAATCGCGCCACCATTTTTTAAAACGGGGGGAGAGCGGATCGCCGTATTTGTGCGGCTCATTATACAGATCGACATAGTCCGGATCGGTGCCGTCGTGCCGGTACGACGGAACAAAATAGCGCCAAGTGTGGCTGTGATGAAATGAGGCGATATATTTCATCCCGCGTTTTCGGATTTCTCGTTCCAACTCTTTCGAGGGATCAAAACCGGCCTGTGTTTTTGCGTTCCATCGGGTCACCTCACTGTCCCACATTGCATAGCCATCGTGATGAATCGCCACCGGTCCGGCAAAACGCGCACCGGCTTCCTGAAACAGATCCGCCCACTCCGCCGCATCGAACGATTTCGGCTGGAAGGTTTTCAGCAGATCTTTCCACCCGTAATCTTTCGGCTCACCGAATTTTTTCACATGCTCGGTGTACGCAAAATGCGGTCCGGTGTTGGTTTCGGCAGGGTGTCCCATCATGGGCGGATAGCGGTTAATCGTTACATCGGAATACATGTAAAAAGGATACCATCCGCAACTTACAATTTCATTCCCGACCGTGGTCGGCGTCCAGTGTGTGTAAATTCCAAACTTGGCATCAAGAAACCATTCCGGTGCCTGATGTTTGTCCAGCGATTCAAATGTGGCTTCATACATTTCCAGTGCCTGCGCTGAAAAAGCAAGGCCGGCGGAAATGCCCATTATCAATGTGTTTTTCATAGCTGATCCTTTCGGTTGAGGTTTAGCAATATGCACCCGATCCAGCCGGGCAATCCATGTATAAAGAACCTGCGGATATGTAAAATGTCGGCAAATATCCTGTTTATCTATATCTTTCGTCTATATAAATGTGGAAATTATGAATGTTCAGATACATCTGCATTATGGTGTTTATCAGCACATTGCGCCGTATTGGGATGGAACGACGTACTATGGAACAACGTGGCGGCTTTATTTCAACCACACCGAAGGCGCCCGGGTTTCAACCCGGTATGAAAGGGTTGATATGTCGCCGGATAACATCTATCTCTCGCCGCCGGGACTCGCCTTTAAAGCAACGCAGAAAAACAACCCGAAACAGTTAGGCCTCCATTTTCATGCGTCCAAGCCATTCGATCATGTGCAGGCGAAAATTTACGCGGTTCCGGTTGATCCGCTGCTGCGGAAACTGCTCGATTCAACGCTGAACGAAACCCGCCCGTATCCGCACTTTCTCACCGATGCGGGGGGGGATGTATGCGGCGGCACTCACTGCGGCGGCATTGGCCCGTATTCCGACGGAATATGTGGAAGTCAAATCGGTGGATTTCCGGGTGGAAGAAGCGATGCAGTATTTTCGCGACCGCATCGGCGAGGCGATTGCCATCGAAACGGTCGCGCAGAAAGTCGGTTTGAGTAAAGGCGCCTTCATCCGGATTTTCAAAACAGAGACCGGTTCAACGCCGTATGCCTGGCTGATGGAAAACCGGATCGGTTGGGCCTGTGATCTGCTCGCCCGGGATTCCCTCCCGATTGACATGATTGCGCAATGCACCGGCTTTCTGGATCGATTCCACTTCTCAAAGACCTTCAAAAAATGGATTGGTATTCCGCCCGCAGAATACCGGCGCCGCGAAACCCCCGGATCGAAGCCTCCGAATTGACAGATAAAAAAAGCGCCCCGTTTCCGGGACGCTTTTTTGAGAAGTGATTCGTGAGGCGTGACTGGTTTTGCAGAAGCGGCTCCTCCCTCCCTGCAATTTATCCGTTCATCCGGAAATCGGAGGAAACCCTGTGACGCTAATGATTCAGGGTATAAACTCCGGAATTCTGTTAATCCTTTCTTTGGCCGGAAAAGCCGCTATCGTTGTTCCCTGATTTAACCAGGAGCGAACATGGAAGAATTACGCGGCAAAAAGGCCTTTATTTGCGATATGGACGGGGTGATTTACCACGGGAAAAACCTGCTGCCGGGGGTGAAGGAATTTGTCGGCTGGCTGAAACGGGAGGATAAAAAATTTCTTTTTCTCACCAACAACAGCGCGTGTACGTTACGAGAGCTGAGCGAAAAACTGGAGCGGATGGGACTGGACGTGGACGAAACACACTTCTACACCAGTGCCCGGGCCACAGCCGCTTTTTTGGCCAACCAGAAACCCGGCGGTTCAGCTTATGTGATCGGCGATGCCGGGATTATCAACGCGCTGTATGAAGAGGGCTATTCGATCAACGACATCAATCCGGACTATGTCGTCGTGAGCGAGAGCGACAATTATGATTATGCCCGCATCTGCAAGGCCACCAAGCTGGTGAATGAGGGGGCAAAACTGATTGGCACCAATCCGGATCTGACAGGCCCGGTCGAGGGCGGCGTGTTGATTCCCTCCACCGGCGCGCTGCTTGCGCCCATCGAGCTGGCCACCGGTAAGAAGGCGTACTATGTGGGCAAGCCCAACCCGCTGATGATGCGCAACGCCCTCAAGAAGCTGGAGTGTCAGCGCGAGGATACCGCGATCATCGGCGACCGGATGGATACCGATATGATTGCGGGGATCGAGGCGGAAATCGCGACTGTGCTGGTGCTCAGCGGGGTCAGCACCCGCGAAAGCGCTGAACTGTTTGCCTACCGCCCCGACTACATTCTCAACGGCGTCGGGGATATTGTGCCATAGCCGTTCAATCACGAACCTTTCATAACGCTCCGCGGTTCGTTCTGAATTGCTTCTTTCAGATTCATGAAAGATAAGAACTCAAAAAGCGCCCCGGGAACGGGACGCTTTTTGAGGAGTGATTCGTGAGGCGTGACTGTTTTTGTAGTGGCGGCGCTGAGAGCCGCTGAGCGCTTCTGAGAAGCGCCGCTACAGTTCGGTTGAAATCACGCCGCTTTCGTCACGTTTCACGTTTAGTGACTCACTTCCACTTTGCCGCCTTTGGGCTGGCCGATGTCGGCGAGGAGTTCGCCGAACCAGGGGACATCGATATCGAACGGTTTGCCGCCGGCAATACGGGGGAATTCGATGGCGCGCAGTTCGTCGTTTTGGTCTTCGTCGTGTCCGACCACGCCGCCGATGCCTTCCATTGCGGATTCAACGGCTTTGTCGCAGCACGCTTTGATCAGGTCGAGGTCGGCCTGATTGGATGCGGCGGCACGGGCGAAGTAACCGGATTTCTGGATGAGCACTTTTTCCGCTCCGAGCAGTTTGGAAAACTGTTTGCCGAACCAGGCGCCCGGATTAATGGTGTCGAGTTTGACGTGGCCGAACGCATCGCGGACAATCGCTTCACCGGCGGTTTCCATCTCTTTGATAATTGCGTCAACGCCTGCACCTTCGGAAATGAAGATGTTCACGTTGTCGACTTCGTCCATCACTTTACCGAGGCGTGCGGCTTCTGCGGCGATGTTGATTTCCATTTCCGGAACGAAGATCGCGTGTACATCCTTACGCTCTTTGGAGAGACCGATGTTCGGCAGGAAGTCGAGTTCTTCGAGGCTTTCGTGATAGACTTTGGCGGTGTAGGCGGTGAGCCATCCGCAGTTACGGCCCATCACTTCGTGGATGATGAGCATACGCGGGTTGGCGTTGTGTTCGGCGACGACGTTTTCGAAATATTTCGCGCCTTCTTCGGCGGCGGTCCATGCGCCGAGGGACTGTTTGATCGGGAATACGTCATTGTCGATGGTTTTCGGGAGGCCGACGACGATGAGTTTGTAGTCGTTTTCGGCGAGGTATGCCGCGAGATCGGCCGCAGTGGTGTTGGTGTCGTCGCCGCCGATGGTGTGAAGGACGTCTACGCCGTCTTTCACGAGCTGGCTTGCCGCAACTTCGAGCGGGTTTTGTCCGGGCTGAACGAGGCCGCGTTTTTCGCAGTCTTTGACGTTGGTCAGTTTTACGCGGGAGTTGCCGATGGGCGATCCGCCGTGTTTATAAAGTACAGCGGCGTTTTCGCGGATTTCCGGGGTGATTTTAATGGAGTCGCCGAGCAGCAGGCCTTTATAGCCGCCGACGTAGGCGATCATTTCAGTTTCCGGAGAAACCTCGGTATAGCGTTCAATCAGGCGGCCGACTGCGGTCGAAAGACAGGGGGCAAGTCCGCCGGCGGTGAGCAAAGCAACTTTTTTAACTGCCATGATGTTAATTCCTTTCCGTTGAAGTGGTTGAAAAATGAGCGCATCATCATGGGAATCGGGGCGAAAAACGCAAGCGGGAATTGCGGGCAATCGGCGGGCGTGTTAGCTTGCTTCGATTAATTCGACGGGGTTTTGCATGGCGGATATTTTCTTAGTTAAGGAACGGTTGAAGTTTACACTCAAGCTGCTGGCGGTCGGGATTGCGGCCGGGGCGGCGGCTTCGTGGTATTTTCACGGCCAGATCGAATATCCCGAGGACCGAAGCTGTTTTATTCTGACCGTACTGGTTACCTGCGCGCTGGCTTTGGGCTTTATCGGTACGCTCGTTTTTTATGCCGCCGCCCGGCAGGTGGTGAATCCGGCGCACAATGTCACGGATCGAATTGATTCCGTGCCGTGGTGGTTCGTGAGGATTTTCCTTCTGCTGCTCATGATTGCGGCCGGCGGGTTTGCGCTGCACCGCTTTTCCGCCGAAGCCGAAAATGAATTCACCCTGCTGAAAAAAAGCAACCTCGACGCGCTGGAACAGCGGATTGCCGCCAATACCGCCCTGCTGGATAAAAAGGATTTAAAGACCGGTCTGACGCTGGCGCAGATTGCGTTTTCTGAAAACAACCCCGCCGCCGTCCGGCTGCTGCTGAAACAGGGAAGCGATCCGACCAAGCTGGATCCGCAGGGACGCAGCCCCGTCATATTGGCAATCGAAAACGAAGCGATGCTCAGCGTACTGCTCGAGCAGGGGGTGAATCCGGAGATGCCGGATGCCGACGGTCTGGCTCCGCTCTTTCATGCGGTAGGCCGGAAACAGATCAATACCGTTGAATTATTAATCGATGCCGGCGCAAAAGTGGACGTGCGCGATAAAGGCTACCGCACGCCGCTGATGACAGCGGTTGAATCCGACGATCTGAAAATGGCCGCCGTGCTGCTGGAAGCCGGTGCCGGGGTGAATGAATTCGACCAGCGCGGCGATACGCCCCTTCACAGAGCAACACGGCGGCAAAATGAACAATGCGTTCGACTGCTACTGGGAAAAGGCGCCGATCCGAAAATCTTCAACTTCTCCCATTTCACTCCCCTGCACATCGCCGCCTCTGACGGAAAAAATGAACTCGTAAAAATATTGGCCGAAAAAACGGACAGTGTCGATTTGCGCGATGAAAAAGACCGCGCTCCGCTCGATTACACGTTAGCCGAAAGCCACTTTGAAACCGCCGAACTGCTGATTGAACTCGGGGCCGACATCAACCGAATCCGCATTGACGGCGAAACCCTGCTGCACGAACTGCTCGCCGCTAAAAGCTATCAGGCCGCACGGTTCCTCATCGATCAGGGCGCTGATGTGCATATTGAAAACACCCGCGGCGAAACCGCCTACGAATTCATCCGCCGCAAACAGCTTTCCGGTCTGCTCGAAATGATTCAGAAACGCGACAATCCGGAGGCCGCCGCGACCAATACCGTTGAACAGGCTGAGGCGGAAAATACTCTGACAGAATAATTCTCGCCGCCCTTCCGGAGGAATCACCGATTGAAATGGCGAAAGTCTGTGGCGGCGCTTCTGCGAAGTGCAATCGGAAATAGTACATTTTGCTAAACACGCTTCCTTTTTTCGGTTGATAAATGTTTTAAAGATCAGTTCTATTCGAACAACAGTTGAGCTGGTTCAATCAACAGGGGGAGTTATCATGCGATCACTGAACGTTTGCATTGCCGTTATTGCCGCAGCACCGCTCATTTCATCGGGCTACATAACGCCGGTTGAAGGCGGAACGACGCAGATCATCACGAATCACTGGGAGCTGGGGGCTGCATTGCCGTGGATGATGGTGGGCGGAACCAGCAGCAGCAACACCATGATCATCACCGATACCGGGCGGGTGGACAGCCAGTTCGGTTATATCGGAAACGATATTTCGGCTCAGTACAATCAGGTGCTGGTAAGCGGCACCGGCGCGGTTTGGAACAACACCAATGAACTGACGGTTGGCCGACTGGGCGCAAACAATACCCTACAGGTCTCCAACGGCGGCCGGGTGGATTCCCTTTTAACTTACGTAGGCTACGCCTCGGCGGGAAACACCGCTGAAATCACCGGTTCCGGCTCGCAGCTCAATTCATCGACGATTTATGTCGGCTATCAGGGCGCATCAAATACCGCCTCGATTTCCAACGGCGGGCAGGTCAATTCCACGAATACAGCGGTGGGCTACTGGATCGGTTCCGACCGCAACCGCGCAACCCTTACCGGCCCCGGTTCCGTTTGGAACAACAGCGGCGATTTCACCGTCGGCGACTACGGCTCGGAAAACATCCTCTATATTGAAAACGGCGGGCGTTTAAATACCGCCCAGTTGAATCTTGCCGCAAATACCGCTTCATCCAACAACCTTGTTTCCGTATCCGGCAGTAATTCATGGCTGACCGCCAATCAGATCAATATCGGTGGAACATCGGCATTTGCTGGCGGAACCGGAAATGAAGTACAGGTCGGCAACGGCGGCACCGTCGAAACCACAATTTTGAACATCTATTCCAACAATCAGTTCAACCTCAATGCCGGCGGCACCCTCGCCATCACCACCAACTTCAACGCCTCCATGAGCGGC
>QKFE01000039.1 GCA_003252225.1 Kiritimatiellales bacterium
TACCCTTCATCATTGTGATTGATACTTTTGTCGATGGCCTCATTGAAAAACAGCAGATCCGTGGTGATAAAAGGGCGGAGCTCAAATTGCAGGGCAATTTCAAAAAGTGTCGAAAACAGTGTCCGATACGCCGCTATTTTTTTCTGAAGACCGGTCGGGTAAAACCCGAAGCAACAGATATGCGCCAAATCATCGAGCGTAATTCCATTATAACCGGCCTCCGCCGCCTTTCGGCAGAAGCGCTTGAAGTCCTTCGTGATTTGTTCGCACCGTTCAGGCTTTAAATCATCGCCTCTTTCCAGATACGGAAACGGGGTCTTCGACCAGTTAATCACATCCTGATCGCAGCCCCGGAAAAACGGAGCAATTCCATCAATGATAAACAGCTCCATATTGGTCAAACCGACTGATTATATTGGGGACGACACAAAGATCGTCTCTCCAGATTTATCCCCGTGTTTTGGCGATACGTTCCACCTGTTTTAAATAGTCTTCAATATCGGCGCGCGGTTTAAGTTCATAGGCGCGGCGCAAAAGCGGAAGCGCATCCTGATATTTCGATTGCCCCACCAGCAACTGACCGTGGCGCAGTTTTGCCTCCGCTTCATACTGTTCAATATTGGAAGCGCGCTCGTAATAAAAGATGGCTTTTTCGGGAACATCTCGTCCGTAGTGCTGCGCAAGCAGAATCAGCGCTTCGCCATCGAGCGGATCCACCTCAACCACTTCTTCGAGTATTTTCACAACATCTTCACCGCCGCCTTCTGCCACCGCAACGCGGGCCTGCAGCTTTAAGAGCTCTTTCAGGTCTTTGGCGTCCAGCGCCGTTTTCTTTTCAGCAACACGGTTGAGCATGCGCGTTGATTCGTTTAACGCGCCGCGGGCTGCAAGGATTTTGGCCGCGCGCAGCGCCTTCCCGGGATTCACGCCGTTATCCAGTTCATATGAGCGAAGGTATGCATCCGCCGCCATATCCCAGCGCGAATCGTTGACATAAATATCGCCCAGCATAGTCATGCTTTCCGGCGTCGCCTGTCCCATCGCATTGACATATTCATAGTTTTCGGCCGCCTTCACCGGCTGTTTGAGCCCCAGATAAGCGTTCGCCTGTAGCAGCCAGAAATCGGCTCTGTCAGGGTTCTTTTCAATCAGGGTATTGCAGAGGCTGACCGCATCGCCGTATTTCTGCTGCTTAAAGAAGCTCCGCGCCAGTCCGAGCTGCCAGTCGACCGTTTCCGGATCGAGCAGGATCGCCTGCCGGTAAGCCGACTCCGCGCTGAGGTGGTTTTCGGTTGAACCGTAGGCAAACCCCAGCAGGCCGTAAGCGATACCGGTATGGCCGCCCAGTTCGATGGTTTTCGTCAGAAACGGAAGCGCCTTTTCAAAATCGCCGTTGCGGACATGAATCAGCCCGGCATTTTTGTACGCACGGCGAAAGGTGGGAAACTTGGCAATCGCCTTGTCATACCACATCAGCGCGTTAACCAGATCATCCTGCTGGAAATAGAGGTTACCGATGGTGAAATCGAAAATTGCGGATGAGGAGTCTTTCGTGATTTTCTGGAGTTTGCTCATCGCCTTTTCCATATCGTCGTCTTCCGACATGATATCGAGAATCTCCTGCATCTGCTCCTGCTCAACTGCCGTGACGCGCGGCTCGATTTCCGCATTCACGCCGTAGCTTCCAAGAAACTGTTTTCGGAACAGCTCCTCATCCCAGATCGAGAGATCCGTGACCTTTTCCGGCTTTTTAACCGCAACCTCTTTTTTCTTCACATCCTTCATTTCCGGCTCCGCATGGACGGCGTCCGATACCGCCGGGACATCGGCGCTTTTACTTCCGGGCAGCATTTCGATAAGTTCCAGCACTTCATTGGCAGAAGACACTCCTGCAACGAGCAGAAAGCCCGGAAGGATTATTTTCCGTCCGCAAGAGAGCGCATAGTTCACGAAAGAAGCGGCCTTGTTTTCTCTGCGCTCCTTTGCGGTAAATATGTTCGGTAATTCAGCTATCATATTTTTCACCTATTTTTGAAAAGTGATCGGCACGCGCATCCGGAACTGGACGGGTTTGCCTTTACGTTTTCCCGGCTCGAACTTCCACTGTTTCACAGCCTTGAGCGCAGGGTTGTTAAAGGCCGGATGGGTTGATTTCTGTACTTTCAGATCGCGGGTGCGCCCGTCCTTATCAACAATAAAGAGGACATAAACCGTACCCTGCATACTCTTGCGCGCAAGTTCCGGAGGATAAACCGGAGCCGGCTGATAAACCACGCGCGGCTTCTGGTCGAGGTCGGAGAGCGAAAAGATCGCATCCACCTCTTCGCTGCTGCCCGTAACGCCCGTCAGGTTAACGGCGAAATCACCGCCGAACCCGCCATCGCCCGGATTCAAAGCCAGCTCCAGCTGGGCCAAATCCAGTGGGGCGGCATCCACAGCCGGCGGAGGCGGCGGTTCGTCCTCCGGCTCCGGCGGTTCTTCCTCTTCCATCGGCGGCGGGGGCGGCGGAGGAACATTGGCTACATCAACTGAACGGATTGTCAGATCCTTTGCCGGCGGTCGCGTGATGACCTGTAAAATGGGGAGCAGCATAAAAACTGCGCCCACAAGCAAAAGCCCCAAAGCAATACTCCCGCCCTGCTGCAGCAGCTGTTTAAAATATTTTTTAATCGAATCCACCGCGTTTATCCCTGATTCCTGAGGGTGGCAATGCTCACCTTCACGGCGCCGGCCAGTTTGGCCTCATCAATCACCCGGACAAGCAGACCGGACATCACATTCTGATCCGCCTGAATAATGACCGGCACCTCTTCCTTCTGCATCATCCGCTTCACGAGCGGGCGTATTCCGGCAATACCGATTTCATTCCCGCCGTAAACGATTTCGCCGTTAGCGGTAATCGCTAACAGGATACTTGTCTTTTCAAGCTGCACCGAAGAAGCCGCCTGCGGTTTATCCACTTCAACACCGGTTTCTTCAACAAACGTCGTGGTTACAATAAAGAAAATCAGCAGAATGAATACACAGTCAATCAGCGGGGAAATATCGACTGCCGCATCGGTGCTGCTGTCACTGTCATTTTTAAAACGTCCCATATTTTTTGCTCCGCAAAACTATTTTTGATTTTTGATTTTCGATTTGCGGGCCTTCGACGCTTCAAAATAAAACCCATTCCGCTTACGTTCGAATAATCAAAAATCAAAATTCCCAATTCAAAAATTCCTACGCCGCCTTTTTCAGACTCTGTTTATAAATCCGCTGCGAACAGACCGTTTCGAGATGGGCTAAAAAAGCTTTATACTGCGCATGTTCGCGCGCCAGTTTGTACTGGAAAATCAACCCCGGCAGCGCCACCAGCAGACCGGTTTCCGTGGTAATCAGCGCCTCGGAAATACCGGATGCCACCATGCCCATGGTTTTGTCGCCGCCGGAACCGGTCGCCAATGCGGCAAACGTGGCCAACATACCGGTCACCGTTCCCAGCAAGCCCAGAAGCGGGGCAATACTCACGCAGGTCTGCATCACCTTCAGATCGCGGTTGAGCGGCGCGATTTCCGTTTTATTCAACTCATCAAAAAAGATACCGATCTCTTTGAGGTTATGTGCCGCCATAACAAAACGGATCATCCTGCCCACCGGCCCGCGCCCTTTTTCGGGCTCTTTGACCCACCGTTTCATCTTCTTTTCCGTAACGTAGAGATAGCCCTTTGCCCGGATGCGGAAAAAAATGCTGGATCCGAAATAGAAGATAATGAACGCATCGATTGCGAGCGCGATCATCGCCCAGCCTCCGGATGCCCAGATTTCAACGGCCTGATCCCAGATTGTTTTTGTTTCTTCCATGAAAAACTTCCGTTAGGCGCTTGCCAACGCAGGTTCCGCATCAAACGTTTTTTCAGCTTCATCGACCGAACGCGTTGCACGGTTCATAAACAGAATGGCAATCTGCTCCATGTTGTCGGTGATGCTCTTTGCGAAGCGCGAAAGGATCGCATAAAAGAAGAGCGAGAAAATGGCGACAACCAGCCCGAGTTCGGTGGTGATCAGTGCCTCGGAAATACCGCCCGAAAGCGTTTTCACATCGCCCGATCCAAACACGGTGATCAATTTGAAGGTGTTGATGATACCGGTCACCGTACCCAGCAGTCCGAGCAGCGGCGCACTCGAAGCACACACGGCCAGTATCGGCGTAAAGCGATTCACTTTCATGCGGGTTGTGAGCATCTCTTCATACATCACTTCCTCCACCAGATCTTTCGGCTCGGCGATGTGCTCAATGCCCACCGTAAGCATTCTTCCGGTCGGGCCGCATACCTTCTTAATTTCAGCAGCCGCTTTTTCGTAATCATTCACCAGCATGGCGCGCAATACAGGCTGAACACTTTTTTCGGAAGTCTTCGGAACCAGCGCCAATTCAATCAGCTTGAGAATTGAAATCAAAACGCAGACACCGAACATTCCGAGAATGACGTAGGCAACAACACCGCCTTTTTGAATGTGCTCCTTGAAGGTTTCCTTTGTCTCTTCAATTTTGCGGGCATTGCCCAGACTCGGGTCAAACGGGAAAACACCCGAAAAAATTTTCACTGTCTCTTTCACCATAGCTTCGTTTTGAGCATTGGCAAACGGCATCACCGTCGGCTCCAGTGAACCCAGACGCTGCTCGGCAATACCGGCCAGCGTTCCATCTTCCGAGGAGAAAAGCGCAATCGGGCCGATCAAAGCAAACTGCCCTTCTTTCACCAGTCCGTCTTCACCGGCGGCCGTTCCGAAAAACGCGGCGCCGCCAATCAGGTTCTGCAGGCGGATAATCGACGACTCGACCAGCTCTGTCTGTTTAATAAAGACCTCTTCATCCGAAAGGTTGGTGTTTTCGGGCGCCAACAGTGCGGCCTCAATAACATCGGCATACACATCGGTTTCCGCAATATGCAGGCGCGTCTGAAAATTCCGTGTATATTCACCCAGCAGGTTTGAAATATAGGCCTTCTCGCCTTTACGGGTTTTGATTTCAGAACGCAGGTTGTTCAGATCAAGGTTGCGGCTGTCCAGCTGACGCATCACCTTCTGATGCTCCAGCCGCACCGTCATCACTTCATCTTCCAGCGCATTCAGCCCTTTAACCATCGGCAGTTTTTCTTTGCTGATCGCTCCGCGGACATTCGACAGCTCCTGAAGGCTGGCATCGAGTTTCTGCTGCATATCCGGCTGCGCCTGCCCTCTGGCATAAATCACTGAGAGCATCACAACCGATACGATAAAAATAGCCAGCCGCTGAAAATGGTTCCAACGCTGGGTGTAAAAAACTCCTGAATCATTCATCTGCTTTTCCTATACGTTCAGTTAAAGAAACCCGGTTAGTCGATACTGACCGGAAGCGGGATAAACTCCGCCGTTTTCTCGTTTTTCAAAATGGAAATTGAATCCGCGACCTGACGGGAAATTTCGTTTTTCTGCTCCCAGATCCACCCCTTGGCCGAAGGGAAACCGATGAATGCAATATCGCCGTTGTTATTGCAGGCATACGCGCGGCCATACCCCACATACATGGTCTGAACTTCAGCGGTTGTTCCGTCCGGCAGTTTCCGGACTTCGCTGATCACCGTGATTTCATTCGCGCCTTTATTCAGATCATTAATAATGCCGATCACATTCTGATAGCGTTCGGAGAGTGAAAGGTCGGTTTTCTCCGACTTCGGAATACGCTGGCTTAACGGTTTAATGCGGTCCTGCACCGGCTCCGGCAGCGTCGGAAGCAGCTTCAAAACCGACTGTTCCAATGTAAAGATTCGGTTAACAAGCGTCGCCGAAGCATTCTTCAGCGCATCGTTCTCCTTAACCAAATCCTCACGTTTCTTGTCGGCTTCTGTAATAAGCGATTGGGTCTCGTGGATTTTCTGGCTCAGTGCGTCCCGTTCACTGCGCACCAAATCAATCCGGTCGCCCAGAACTTCGCGTTCCAGCTCCCACTTTTCCTTCTCCTCGGAGATCAGCCGGCGGGTTTCCACCCACTTAGAAAGCGCCTCCTTCGTCAGTTCCAGATCGTCCGCGAACGCCCCGGCGGCCAGACCGGAAACCGTTAAAAAAATTGATAGTTGTTTCTTCATGTTTACCTCGGGCTAGAGTTCTATTGTTAGATTGTTTCTTAAAAATGAGCGGATTGTTAAAGGGCTGTTACCACGTACCGGAAAGTTCAATGGAATAGTCGATGCCCTTCTTATAGGACTTGTGCGTGACATCGGCGGAATAGTCCGACCGGTACACCTCTTCAATCGCCGGATCGGTCAGGTTCTTCGCTTTAAATGCCAGCTGAAGGTAATCCCCCAGCTTTTGGGAAATGGTAAAATTCAGCGTCCCGTATTCCTTCTCGTAAACATCAGGAACATATTTGCCATTGGAAACGCCCGCACCTTTAACCAGCGTATCCCCGCGTACAAAATAGAAGAGTCCCAACTCAGTCCCCCAGCCATCTATCGAATATACGGCATTCAGGTTATAGAGATATTCTGGAGCGTTCATCATATCGCGCGAAGTCCGCTGTGCATTCACCCCGGCCATCTGCCGCTGTTCTTCTTCCGGAATGGTTACCTCCGAATTAATCAGGGTGAAATTGCCGCCAATGCTGAGCCCCTCCAGCGGACTCCAGAATTCTCCAAGCGACTGGCGCAGCTCCATTTCATAACCATCCATCGTTCCGTCCGGATAATTAACCGCAGTTGTTCCCACGAACGTGCCAAACAGCTGTTGCCGGTATTCAATGGGAT
Source organism: Kiritimatiellales bacterium (assembly GCA_003252225.1). Classification (GTDB taxonomy): domain Bacteria; phylum Verrucomicrobiota; class Kiritimatiellia; order Kiritimatiellales; family Pontiellaceae; genus Pontiella. The sequence goes on from QKFE01000039.1 coordinate 6,765, forward strand.
CAGTCAGGTCTTTGTAGAACCAGGAGAACGAAACCAGCCCGCCGGGATAGGGATTATAATCGAAGCGCAGGTCGTAGTTTTTGATCGAACTCATCGTCAGAGAGGGATTCCCGATAAAAACATCGCCCCCGACATATTCCTGCTGCATAACCGGGGTGAGTTCTTTGAAGGTTTGCCGCGCAACCGTTTCCGCATAGGATCCGCGGATGGTCATTTTCTGAACCGGTCGGAGTTCGAAACCGGCGGAAGGCAGGATGTCATCCTGACTGTAATTCACATCCGCATCCCCGGGATTCAGATCGGTTTCCGTATAACTGTTCTCCGCGGGGAACCAGCTCACATTTTCTTCGGGATACACAATCGTCTGAATATCCGTGCTTTCATGCCGGGCGCCGCCGACAAAATTCAGGAAAGAAGCGACCGGCAGGTCAATCATGTAATACCACGCACTGATATCCTGTTTCCCGTCATACGAAACATCAAACGTGCTTTCGGTAATCGCATGCGCTTCCGAAGGCCACGCATCTGACCAGAACTGGTCATATCCCGCCTCATAAGAGGCTCCGTTTTCCCCGAAGTTTGCATAGGACTGCTGCCTGAATTCCCGTTCAACCTCGTCATTGAACAATCCCAGTTTTATGTAGCCTTCATCATCCGTCCACTGTTCAAACGGGAGTTTACCGTTAATGAAATATTGCTGGCTGGTCTCCTCCACGCTTTTCCAGATACGCTGCAGGTTACCCATGGAAAAGTTTGCCCCCGGTTTTGCGGCAAAGTATGTAGGGGCATTGGTAACCGGCGGCTCCGGCGGACGGCCCCATCCCCCGGGTGTTCCCGGTTCGATGAAACCGGGCCGCCACCAGACAGAGAACAAACGTTTATCCGGACTCTCAAGTGCGGAGCTGCTGTCCGCGAGAGTCCAGTCGATTTCCGGCTGCTTAAACATGAAAATCCCGTCGAACCCGACATCCGGCGTTTCGATTGTGTGCTCTCCGTGCAGCTGGAGGGTTTCAGCCGTGCGTTCTTCATATTCCAAGGTCTGATAGCGGGTATACGGGTAGGTGTCTTCACGCCCGTCATCATAATGCCCCGGAGAGCTTTGATCTTCCGGGTCGTGTCCGGGGAAATAATACTGTTTGCCGCGCGTATCTTCCCATAATGCTGCTGTGTCAGCCGCCGTGCGGGTATAGTTGTACAGCAGTGAAAGCATCTGTTTTTCATACTCGACGCCCACCCCGAACAGACCGCCCCACTGCACTTCCTCGGTTCCTTGCGTCTGATCATACATGGCGGTGAGCGGCGGGGTATCCTGCTCATTAACCTTCTGCGGCTGCATTACGCCCGTACGGGTATCGGGCATCCACCAGTAATCTTCCGTCATTCCTTCGGCGTACCAGGAATCGCGTTTATAGAAAAATGAACCGAACGCCCCGATGTTCACTCCGGAGTCCAATTCAAATTTATTTCCGGCGCTGAGCTCCCATTTGTAATCAATCGGGGCGTCTTCCCGTGATGTTCCGACTGCACCGGACCAACTGGACCCGGCCCGTTGCGGCACCCTGTTTCCGGCATCGTTCCCCCACATGCCGACACCGCCGCCTTCGTAAGTTAGAAAACGATCATGTGCATCATAGACCTGCGTGTTGATTTCAAAGCCTATTTTCCCTTTGACCGAAAACTTGTCAGGAATGCCTTTAAGAATCACATCAACCGCACCGCCGGAAGCATCCCCCTGCTGATCCGGAGTAAAGGTTTTCGATACCTGAATGCTTTCAATCATCGCAGCCGGAAACTGGTCCAACTGAACGGCGCGTTTATCCACATCGGCCGTCGGCAGACGAACCCCGTTCATTTGCGAGCTGACGTAGCGATCCGGCAGACCGCGAACCACCGCGTATTTCCCATCCTGCACAGTCGTTCCCGGAACCAGCGTCAACGCCTGCGCCGCATCGGAGGCCCCGGCCTTACTCATCAAATCGGCTCCTACGGAATCCATCAGGCTTGCGCTTTCCATCCTCAAGTTGAGCAGCCCGATTTCGGACGCCCCCCCCAATTGGATATCGCGAACCACCAGCTCATCCATTTCTTCATATTCACCGGCCAGCGTCGCTTCGAGTTCAGCAAGCTGGCCGGGCGAAACAACCACTTCTGATTTTGTAAAGCGGGTATAGCCTTCCTTGCTAAACAGAACGGTGTATGAGCCGGGTTCCATTTTTTCCAGATAATAACTGCCCGTATCGCCCGTAACGGCCTCCTGCCCCGTTTCGGAAACCCGTACTTTCACGCCGGGAAGCGGAACGTCAAAATCCTGATCCATGACAACGCCGCGAATACCGCCGATCTGGGCCACAGCTGTTGAAACACAAAAAAAACCAACCAAAACTAAACGCACTGTATTTCTCACCAAGGCCGTCCTAAATCGCTATTCATTTTGTTCAACTGAAAGATGAGGTCTTCTGAAGGCGCAGCGTTGTGTGCCAC
>QKFE01000070.1 GCA_003252225.1 Kiritimatiellales bacterium
TATCGGCACCCCCGCCGTCACCACCCGCGGAATGAAAGAGCCCGAAATGGAAAAAATCGCCGCGATTATTAAACGCGTCATCCGCCACGCCGATAACGACGCCGTAATCGAACAGGTTCGCGAAGAGGTCATCGCCATGACCACCCAGTTCCCGCTACCGTAATTGCCGGAAAAGAAAAGCGTAGACGCGACGCCCTCGTCGCGTTCCGAATTTTGCTCAACTGCTGTAACGCGACGAGGGCGTCGCGTCTACGCTTTTATCGCTGCGGCTCGATGCGGTTCACGAACATGATGTCGCTCGATTGATGCTGTTCGGGGAAATAGCGAATTCCGGCAGGGAGCTCGGGATAGACGATGTTGTTGGTTGCGGCGAGCATCGCAGGCTGTTGGTAGGTGTCCGCCAGTTGGCTGGTAGTGTAAATTCCGGTGGACTGGTTTCGGGAGGCGTTCCGGGATGAGATGTTGGCGTATTGAAGGGCGGCGAAAGCGACGAACAGCAGGGCAATTCCATATTTCGGTTCCGCAAAAAACCAGGGAATGCTGAGTTCGAGCCGCTCGAAAATGGATTTTTTACGGTTGGCTTCGGCCTCGCGGACTTTCCGCATGATGTTTTGCCGGTTGCGCGTCATCCGCGCGGTTTCGGGTCTTTCATATGTTTTGAGGTGCAATAATTTCTGCAACATCACGTCGGCTTCGGTCTCTGCCGAGCCTTCAATTAATTCTTTTTCGCCTATCATTTCATGAACTCCGCCAGTTCAGACTGCATTTGCCGCCTTGCATAAAAAAGCCGGGAGCGAACCGTACCCACCGATGCCCCAACGACTTCCGCGATTTCTTCGTGTGGAATCCCCTGCATATCATGCATTACCACAACGGTTCTGTGCTTGTCAGACAGGTTCTGCAAAGCTTCGTTCAATTTTTTTTGAAGCTCCGTCAGGCTGATATTGCGCAGGGGCGATCCTTTTGATGTTAAATCGTGGTAGGCTTCGTCCGTCTTAATTTCCTGATCGAACGCATCGAGGCTGAGCGCGCGTTTGCGGTTGCGCTTTTTCCGGTAGTTAATGGTTTTGTTGACGGCGATCCGGTAAATCCAGGTGTAAAAGGATGATTTTCCCTTGAAGCGCGGCAGGGCTTCGAAGGCTTTGACGAAGACTTCCTGCGTGAGGTCTTCAGCATCTTCGCGGTTGGAGGTCATGTTATAGGTCAGTCCGTAGATTTTATCGTGATAACGCTCCACCAGCTGGTCAAATGCGTGCACGTCGCCCTGCTGCGCTTTCAGCACCAGCTCGTCATCGGGCGGGCCTTCCTGCACAGGGTCATCATCGATGATCTCTTCGTCGGTTTCTTCCGGAAGATCATCGGGCTCTAAATCTATGTCACCAACCATACTCACGCTTGAATGTTAGGCCAAAGAGCCTATCTTGCCAGCAAAATCCCACAAGACATTACAACGGTTATAAACGTTCAATTATTTTCTCGTCGGCGGGCTTTTTCCCAATGCCGCGAGGACTTCCTGCAGATCCAGCCAGACGTCTTTCTTTTTTGAGGGGTCGCGCAGCAGATAGGAGGGGTGGAAGGTCGGCATCAGTTTAATGCCCTGATATTCCTGCCAAACGCCGCGCATCCGGGTAATTCCGGGCTGACCGAGCAGGCCTTCCATTGCCGTGCCGCCGAGCCCGATGATGATTTTCGGCTGAATGAGTTTTATCTGCTGCCGTAAATAGGGCAGACACAGCTCCATCTCTTCGCGCTCCGGCTTGCGGTTATTCGGCGGGCGGCATTTCACCACATTGGCGATGAAAACCTCTTCGCGTTTATAGCCCATTGCTTCGATCATTTTGGTCAGCAGTTGCCCGGCTTTTCCGACAAACGGCCGCCCCTGCGCATCTTCGTCAGCGCCCGGACCTTCGCCGATAAACATCAGGTCGGGTTCATTACTGTTGCCTTCGCCCGGTACCGTCAAATTACGGGTTTGGCAGAGTCCGCAGTTGCGGCAGGCGGAAATATGCACCGCAATTTCTTCGAGCGATTTGAAATCGGCCGGCACCGGCGCGGCTTCAACCGTAACGGATTCCGGGGTTTCGGGTTCCGGCTCTTTTGCGAGCTCCGCCAAAACGGCGCGGTCAACCTCCAGCCGCGTATCCCCTTCATCGCGCCGGTATTCGAGGTATTTTTCCAACCCGTCGATCAATCCGCTGAATGTCGTTTCTTCTGCCATCTTTTTGATAATTTTTTGCTCACAGAGGCACTGAGTCACCAAGCCCCTTAACTGTTACCTTTGCGGCTCAGTGTCTTTATGAGAGTCCATTTTGATTACACCCTAATTGCTCCAAAAACTGCCGCATATCTTTCGGCAACGGAGCCTCGAAAGAAAGCCTTTTCCCGCTGGACGGATGACTAAATGTCAATTTCGCCGCGTGCAGCATCTGCCGTTCCGGCAAAATGAGCGGTGTTTTCCGGGCGCGGCCGTAAACGGTATCGCCGACAATCGGGTGACCCAAAAAGGCGGCATGCACTCTGATTTGATGCGTACGGCCGGTTTCAATTTTTACCCGCACAAGCGCCGTATTTTCAAACTGTTCAACCAATTCAAAGGTGGAAATTGCCGTTCGCCCGCCCGATTTCAATACCGCCATTTTCTGCCGATTCACCGGATGCCGCCCGATTTCATTTTCAACCCTTTTTCGTTTCGGCGGCTCGCCCCAAATGATCGCCGAATATTCCTTCTCCGTTTCGCGGTCTTTAAACTGACGAAGAAGATCGGCCATCGCAGCCTCCGATTTCGCGACCGCCATCACCCCGCTGGTATCTTTATCGAGCCGGTGCACAATTCCCGCGCGATCCAGCGATTCAAAAACCGGATCGTGAAACAGCAGCCCGTTCACCAGTGTGCCGCTTTCATTCCCCGCCGCCGGATGCACCACCAAACCCGCCGGTTTATTCAGCACCAAAACCGCGTCGTCCTCGAAAAGAATATCGAGCGGTATTTTTTCCGGCAGGTTTTCAGCCGACGTTTCCGCGGGCAGCGTCCATTCCACCACATCGCCGGCCTTCAGTTTCTGGTTCGGTTTGCAGGCTCCGCCGTTCACGTTCACCCGCGCCGATTCAATCAGCGCCTTCCATTGCGACCGCGAAACCTCCGGCACTTCCGCCGCCAGAAAAGCGTCCAACCGGCTTTTCGCAAACTGCGCCTCAACTGTAATTTGATCTTCCATTTAAATAGTCCGTGTATTCAGTGTATTCAGTGGTTACCCTTTTTTTCAACTACTTGGAGCAAACAACATGACCTATTTTGCAGAACTCATTTCCGTCGGAAGCGAACTGCTCAACGGACGGACATTGAACTCGCATGGCCGGGATTTGGGCGCAGCACTCTATTCCATCGGCCTTCAATTAACCCGCGATACGACGATTCCCGACGATATTGAAACCATCGTTTCGGCCGCAAAAGAAGCCCTCAACCGTACCAACCTTGTTTTTGTAAGCGGCGGACTCGGCCCGACTTCGGACGATATCACCCGCGATGCGCTCGTCAAACTGCTCAACCGAAAACTCGTCACCCACCAGCCCGCCATCGATTTTATGGTTGAATGGAACCGGAAACGCGGACGGCCGATGAACGAAGTCGGCAAACGACAGGCGCTGGTTTTGGAAAATGCCGCCGTATTGCCCAACCCCGCCGGCGCGGCCCCCGGACAGCGGATCGGCCTGCCCGGAAATAAAACCCTCTTTGTACTCCCCGGCCCGCCCAACGAATTCAACGCCATTCTCAGCGAATCCATCATTCCGTGGCTCAAAATAGAGTTTCCCGATGCAAAACCAAAAATCGTTCGGACCGTAAAAACCAAGGGAATCCCCGAATCCGAAATTGTCACCCTTTTGGAAAAAGAGCACTTTTCCCCTGAAAACATCGACCTCGGCTTTTATCCCGGCGGCGGTCGCGTCGAAATCCGCCTCACCGCCGAAAGTGGATTTGAAACCGAAGCCGAAACCGCCGCCAATTATCTTTCAAAACTATTCAGCGAGTTTATTGAAAAGGAATAAAGCCCACAAAAACACAACGCTCCCCTCCGTGTCTCCGCACCTTCGCGAGAGATTATTTCCGGCGAAGCAGGGCGGCGAAAGCGCCGTCGGTGCCGGATTCGGGGGGGAAGGCTTTGCCCATTTTAATGAGGCGGAATTCCGGATTCCGGGCAATCCAGCGGGCGACTAAATCCTCGTTTTCCTCATTTTCAAGACTGCATGTGCTGTAAACCAGCCGCCCTTTGTTATTAACAAGTTGTGAACAGGCATCGAGAATGGCGTTTTGCAGCGCGGTGATGGTTTTCATGCGCTCTTCGTCAACCCGCCAGCGGGCATCGGCGCGGCGCTTCAAAACGCCGGTATTCAGACAGGGAACATCGAGCAGAATGGCGTCAAATTTTCGGTCTCCAAATACCTGTTTAGGGTGTTTCGCATCGCCTTTAATAATTTCAACCCAATTGAGTTTTAAACGGGTTTTGTTCTGTTTCAGCACCGAAATACGATCATCGTGCAGATCCATTGCCACCAGTTCACCCTGCCCTTTCATCCGCCCGGCCATCATCGCGGTTTTACCGCCGGGGGCAGCGCATGCATCGAGCACGGATTCCCCCGGACGGGGGGCCAAAAGATCGACGGAAACCGATGTCGCCGGATCCTGCACCGTGAACCAGCCCTCGTCATAGCCGGGAACGTTTTTAACAGCCACTCCGCGCGGCAAAACGAGGAAGATTTCGCGGTCCGAATAGGGGTGCATCAGCGGTTCGATGTCCTGTTCGCGGAGTTTGTCGATAAATTCGGCGGCATCAACCGCCGACTGCTCAATCCTTAAAATGGTGGAGGGCGGTTCGTTGTTCCATTTTGCCAGTTCGAGGGCATCATTTTCGCCGTACTGCTTAATCCACCGGCTGAGCAGAAATTCGGGGTGTGAAAGCCGGATATGCGCGGGCTGGTTTTCCAGTTCAGCCAGTATTTGTTCCTTTTCCCGCTGGGCCCGGCGCAACACCGCATTGATCATTTTGGCCGCTCCGATCCCGCCGGGCTGTCCTTTTGCCGCTTCAACGGTTTCGCTGATGGCGGCATAGTGCTCGACATTGTCCATGAAAAGCAGTTGATAGAGCCCTACATGCAGGAGAGCCCGGAAAAACGGCAGCGGCTCTTTGCTAACCCATTGCTTTTCAATCCACTGCAAAATGTTCTGATTCCGAACGACACCGTTCACCACTTCCAGCACAAAGGCGTGGTCTTTTTCTAATTTCGCCAATTCCCGGTCTGGAAAATGCTTATTTTCCAACCACTTGGAAATAATATCAGCTGCGACAAATCGACTGTTTTTCTGTGGGGCCATAATGGTTTGATTCCTTGAAATATCGGCATATTACGGAAATAAACGGTTTTTTAAAGCACAACCCCACCCTTTGCGGTTTTGTGACCCGTTTCGCATTTTTTACTACAATTATAGTAGCGGCCAGCGGCTGTTCATTTCTATCCCGCCTGTCGCAAATGCCTCCCGCGCACTTAGTGGCACGAAACATGCTAATTTGCGCCGATATATTTAACCGATTAATGGGGTATTAAACGGAGACGTTGAATGAATACAAAAATAAAACCGATTGTTTCTTGGAGTATCTGCGCGGGCGGCCTATCCGTCGTGCTCGGCGCAGTGACATTTAAACACCTGATCGCCGGATTCACCGAAGACGAAACCTACATGAGCATTGTCATCGCCGCGCTGATGCTGGCCGGACTGATCGTTTCCTTCTTTTCGGCGCTCCGCCTTCATTCCGAATGGGGCATTCTGGAAAAAATATCCGAGACCAAAACCATCCCGAAATCAAAACACGCCGGGGATTTGACCCACGTTTTCAACCGGCTCGAAGAGTTCATCGAAAAGGGCGAAAAAATTGATATCGGCCCGCTGATCGATACTTACCATTCCAAACACAATTCGCGGGTTCGCTCGGTTTCCATCATGGCGGCCATCGTCATTTCGATGGGACTTTTGGGCACGGTCGTCGGTTTGATTGTGTCGATTTCCGGTCTGGGCGAGATGGTACAGAATATCGGCGCCTCCCCTGAAAAGATGATGGGTGCTCTGAAAATCACCGTGGACGGCATGGGCACGGCGTTTTACACCACCTTTTTCGGGGCTTTCGGCGGCCTGATTCTGCGCGCCGTATCCGTGGCCCAGCTCAACTCCCTTTCCGAACTCTGCGCCGCAGCCTCGGAATATGCCTCCATCAATTTGACCCTTTCGATCGAAACGCAGGAAGAGGAACTCAACCGCCGACTCTCCGCCATCCTCGACAGCTTCGGGAAAATGCAGCGCGAAATCGACGGCATTACAGACAGTATGGCGAAATCCTTCGGCAGATCGATGGATGAATTCGGCATTGCGCTGAATAAAGCCGGGGAACACGCCATGTCCGCCACAAAAGAATCGATCGGCACCATGACCAAACAGCTCAGCGGCTTCAGCGACGGCGTGGGTATTGCCTTCGAACGCTTTAATGAATCCGTCGAAAAAGCCGGCGAAGAAGTCCGCGCCTCCATTGGAACCATCAATAAAGCGGTTGAAGAATCCGGCGAAGGCGTCACCAAATCCTTTACAAACCTCAACGAAACGCTCTCCAAAACCGGCGATGACGTCCGCACCACCTTTGCAGGACTTAACGCAAATATCACCAAAACCGGCGATGACATGCTCGAAGCGTCCAAAACCGTCAAGATGTCCATCGAAACATCCGGCGTTGAAATCAAGGAATCCTTCGGCAACCTCAACGGTCAGATTACCAAAGCCGGCGAATCCGTCTGTGAAACCCTCGCGAAAAGCGGCGACTCGGTTCGGGATGCCGTGGCAGAAATCGGGAAAACGATTGGCGGTTCCGGCGAAGGCATCGAAAAATCATTCGGCACACTCACCGAAAAACTGGTTAAAGCCGCCGACGGCGTTCCGGAAACCTTCGAGAAACTCAACGAGACGGTTAAGAAATCCGGCGAAGGCGTTACCGAAGCGTTTGTTGATCTCAACAAATACCTCACCGATTCCGGCGAAGGCGTCGGCAAATCATTTGAAGGCCTTAATGATTCGGTTAAACATGCAAGCGAAACCGTTTCCGGCTCGCTGGCGGACTTTAAACTTTCAGTCGACGGTACTGCCTCCGAACTGAAAGAAGCCGTCGGTGAACTGCATATCGCCATCTCGAAAGCAACCGGCGAAATGATTGAAATGGCGAAAACCAAGCTCGATTCCGAAGCGGTTGAAATCGCCAACCACCTTTCGATCGCGGCCGATTCCATCCAGAAGTTCCTCAAAAAAGGAACCGGCGATGCAAGAGATAAAAAAGGCGGTGACAGCAACGCGAGGGTGGCCTGATGCGTACCACATACCGTAATCAGGAAAAGGCCTCCTCGGGTTCCGAGGGCGTTTACGAGTCCTTTGCGGACATGGTGCTCTGCACGGTCATCGTGCTGATCACCCTCGTGGTTGTGCTTGCGCTGAACGTGGTCAAATCGCTCCCCTTATATATTGAGCCGAACCACTTCAGCGGCGGCGCCACCCGCCCCTGGCTTTATATTCAGGCGCAGAAAACCGACTATTCGCAAACCACCAGCCAAAAACTGGAGCTTGAACGCGCCGTTTACAACGACGCCCCGTTTGTGATGGTCAACCTGTTCAGCCCCTCCTCCGCCCAGTCGGCGACAAAGGTGGAAGACGGGCAGACGGTTTCCGCCCGTGAGGGCCAGTCCTTTCACGGACAGGTCGACTTAAGCGCATACAATTTCCTCCAGCTGGCCGCCGGCATTGAACCGGGTTCGTTTCCGGTGAACGGCGACGACACCGCCCTGATGCTGCCGAAATTTTCGCACAAGAAAATTCTCGTGGAAGGGGTCGAAAGCGGCTATGCGACGGAACCGGATCGGACGCTCGCACTTGAAACAATGGCACTGGCCTGGCCGATTTACCACCATGAGCTCTATCCGCGCCGCGCCGCGTTCGACTACCGTAACGCCCGGACAAAAATCTACCTCGAAGTCCTTGAAAACCGCGACGAAAGCGTACACCAGATTATGATCGGGCACACCGTTTTCACGCTGCCGGAAGATAGTGATAACGGTCGTCTCGGCTGGCTGCAGGGATTTTCCTCCGGTCTGACTGAAGTGGTTTATCTCGGCAAAGCGTGGAGCGACTCTTCAAAGCGCACAAACAAGCGGATTGAGTTCTTCGAGCAGAACGGATTTCCCGAAGCGGCGGAAGCCTACCGCGAATTCAGCTTCCCGGGTCCAACGACCGCGCTGCAGGAAAAATATATGGTCAAAGCCATGAAGGCCCGGCCCGATCTCCAAGGCGAAGAACTCGAACCCTTCGTCCGCGCCGCCGAAGCGCAGATTGCAGTTTCAGAAGCCATCGCCAGCGGACTCACCGTGCCGAAAGAATACATGCCGCCGCTGCTGGTTCACCGCGATGCGTGGAAGGCCTACACAGACAGCTGCATCAAAAAGTTTTCCGACAAAGAAAAACCGGAACAGCCGCCGCAATGGCTGCTGGATGAATTTCTCGAACCGCTCGGATTCAGTCAGGCTGTCGTCCGCGGATTCCGGGAAGAAGAGTTTTAAGGCGTTCCGGGAAACTCTTCCAAAAGCAGCTCAACTTCGGGCTGCTTTTTTTTATCCCGCTCAATCGTGAACCGAACCTTTTCTCCGACCGAATGGTTAAAAATCACCCGATAAACATCGTACTGATTGTAAACATTAATTCCGTTCACTTTCCGCACCGTATCCCCCGGAAGCAAACCCGCGCGGGCGGCCGGCGTATCGCGCCAGACCTGCGTAACAAGCAGATCGCCCGCGTTCCCCTCTTTCCCGAAAGACGCTCCGACCCAGGGCCATTCATGCTTGCCGGTTTCAATAATCGAGCGGGCGACAACCATTGAAAGATTTGCCGGAATGGCGAATGCAATCCCCACCCCTTTCTTCTGCGCTTCCGTCTGGATTGCCGCATTAATTCCAATCAGCCGCCCGTCCACATCAATCAGCGGCCCGCCGCTGTTGCCCTCATTAATCGCCGCATCGGTCTGGATAAAATCTTCATACGGCAAAATCTGAACCCGCCGGCCTTTCTGGCTCACATGCCCCACCGTCGCGGAACTCTGTAGACTGAAAGGCGAACCGATCGCAATCGCCACCTCGCCCACACGAACCGCATCCGAATCGCCGAACTCAACCGTCGGACAGGACATCCCTTTGCCCTCAACTTTCAACACCGCCAGATCAGTCGATCGGTCATGGCCCACTTCCGTCGCCGGCAATTTTGTTCCGTCATGCAGAATCACCTCAATCCACTCCGCCCCGGAAATCACATGCCAGCTGGTGATGATATAGCCGCGTTCATCAATAATTACACCTGAGCCCTCGCCCTCCAGCGACTCTTTCGCCCAGCGCCACGTGAACCCGAACGGATCGCCCGGAACTTTCTTCTGCTGGACTTTTTCCGTCTGAATCACCACGACCGACGGCATCACTTTTTCAATTGCATCGGCAATCGCATCGCCGAAATCGCGGGCCGGGTTATCCCCGGAAACCGGCCGCCGCTGACGGGGCGAAAACCGGGTTTCAGGAATTTCAACACTCGATTCATCTCCGGGTGAAGACTTCCGATGAACCGCCGAAAACAGCGCGCTCAAAACCATCAACCCGCAGAAGCCGATCAAAATCCACTGATTGCGCTTCATTTACCCCTCCACCTCGAACGGAACCGCTTTCACTTCGCCGTCTTTTTTCACCAGCTTCTCGATCTTCTGCTCCACCTCATTCAGCTTTTTTGTACAGACCTCAACCAGTTTCGAACCCTCTTCAAAATGTTTAATCATCTCCTCAAGGCTCAGTTCCCCGCTCTCCATCTGCCCAACCAGCTCTTCGAGCCGATTGAGTGATGTTTCAAAATCCGCGTTCTTCTTTTCAGCCATCTTCCGCTCTCCTTCGCCCATTCGTTTACCCTATTTCTGTAACGGTTGAAACGATTTTTCCATCAGCAGCCTGTGTAGTCAAAACATCGCCCGGTTTAACATGCGCAACCGATCGAACCACCGAACCGTCCGCCTTCCGCGTTAAACTGTACCCCCGCCCCAGCACCGCCAGCGGATTGAGCATTCGCAACTGGCTTTCCAGTCCGGCCAACTTCTGCCGGTCGATTTCAGCCTTCCGCCGCATACGGTACTCCAACCGCATCCCCAGTTCATCCACCCGCTGGTGCGCCTGCTGCGAGCCCGACCGGAGCAGATGAACCATTCGGACATTCGCGTTTTCAACCCGCCGCCGCCGTTCATTCGCACTGTATTTCAGCAACTCCGGCAGCCTGTTTTTCAACGTTTCAACCCTTAATAAATACCGGTTAACGAGAGCCGACGGCTCCCGGAAAACATAACTGTGCGCCGCCCGGTTCAAACGCAGCCTGAAATCCTGCGCCATCGATTTCAGGCCCTGTTTCAGCCGCCGTTCATAAAGCAGGATTTCGTTTTCCAGCTCCGCCTTTTCCCGTACCGCCAGCTCCGCCGCGGCCGAAGGCGTCGGTGCCCGCACATCCGCCACAAAATCGGCGATCGTGAAATCGATCTCATGCCCCACCGCCGAAATCACCGGTATTTCTGAGGCGGAAATCGCGCGCGCAACGATCTCTTCGTTAAACGCCCAAAGGTCTTCAATACTCCCGCCCCCGCGCCCGACAATCAGCAGATCGATCGGGAGTGTGCCTTTTTCGATCGGTAAAGTAGGACAAGCGTCCCGCTTGTCATCCTTGCCCGGCGACAAGCGGGACGCTTGTTCTACTTTCACCCCTGCTTTTTCCGGATTCGCATGAATATAGTTTTCAAAATGAACTAATTGTTCCGGACTCCGGACAATGTGGTCGTAAGACTCATGCTGCCAAACCTGCCCATCCATTCCATTCAGCTTACAAATTTCGTGCGCAGTAAATGACTTCCATGAATGGAGGATTTCTTTTAGTTTGCAACCAGCCTTTGGTGTTACAAGAAGATGAACATGGTTCGGCATGATTACCCATTCACCTAAATCATATCGGTCGCCATCAAACTTTCTGAATGAATCTGCAACAAGCTTTGCCACTTCCGGCTTTTTTAACAAACAGGATCCCACCCCTGCGTCTAACCAATCCTGAACTTTCTCAGAAAACAATTGATGATATTCCTGTTTTTCAACATCACTGTAAGGTTCCGAATGGTTTTTCAGCCATATCTCCCGATCATTTGCCCACTGATTCAACTTCGACTGGGGAATGGAATCGACCAACCGGAATGTCACAAAATAGGTCACCCCTTCCTGCGTCCAGTGCGGCATTTTTCTTTCATGTATTTCCAACGGAAAATGAGGATGAAAGAAAGTAGGACAAGCGTCCCGCTTGTCATCTTTGCCCGGCGACAAGCGGGACGCTTGTCCTACTCTATTCAAATACGCAATCGCGGCGGCAATACTTTTCGCCGCCGTCGGCCCCTGCACCGTAACCGGCGCAAGCAGGATTTCAATATTCGGAAACCGGCGCGTCAGCACGTTAATGATGTCTCGAATCGCCGCGCCGGTCGGCGACGTAACCACCCCGATTTTACGCGGCAGCAGCGGCAGCGGTTTTTTACGCGAAGCATCAAACAAACCTTCCGCCTGAAGTTTGGCTTTCAGTTTTTCAAACTGCTCCTGCAAACTGCCTTTACCCGCCTCCTCCATTTCGGAAGCAATCAGCTGATATTTCCCGCTTGCTTCAAACAGACTCGCCCGGCCCAGCAACAGAACCTTCACCCCGTCTTTCGGAATAAATCCGACGCGCACATTATCCCGCGCAAACATCGCGCACGAAACCGCCGCGCCTTCATCCTTCAGCGTAAAATACCAATGCCCGCTCGAATGAACCGTCACCCGCGAAAGCTCCCCCTCAACCCACACCTCCCCGACGCCCCCTTCCAGCACCATCCGCGCTTTCCGGTTCACTTCCGAAACGGTGTAAATTTGGCGTTTCGAATTGTTCATTTTCCCAGATCAACTTTTTGTAGCTTAAATTCAGTACTACTTAGTCGATTTTGATAGACGGAAATATTTTCGCGTTCAGCAATCGCTGCGATCAGCGCAATCTTCGTGTACTTCCACATGTCCTGATTTGGTTCTTCATGAAAATTAGAATGATCTCCGTCAACACACCTAAAGCCATAACAAACCCCTTTGACTTCAAAGGGAGAATCTATAAGCCCATCAAATTTATGATCACCACTGAATCCTGTCTCTGGCGGCGCATCTTGAACTGCAAATCTCCATTCTCGTTCATAATACCAATCAATAGACTTTGTTAGTAATAAAGTCTCCATAGAAGCTGAGTCCAACCCCTGATCAAGAGCGGCTTGAAGTTCCTGTGGATAATGTGTGGTGTATCTGATTTTACTAAAGAGTGAGTTTGCAGGTCGTTTGCTCTCATCATATTCCAATTCAAGACAGATTCCCTTGTGCTGGGCTCCATAATGAGCCCACATCAAGAGAGAATCATCCATCTCCGAAACAGAAAACGCCGTCCATCGGCAAATTACTTTCCGCCTCACCTCTTCCAGCGCAATGAAGATCGGGTTTTGTTCCGGGAAAACAACAGTTCTCATTGGATCCCAGTTCAAATATTTTTTTGCATCCATATCCGAAAACATGGGATTAAACCGTAACATGGAATCAAAAGGATCATTAAAGCGAGAAGGTCGTGTGAGAGGAAGCTTACCGTTAAGTAATGCATGAACTCGTCGACGATTAAGCTGACTTTCCAGATCGGTATAGAAGTAGAACGTCTTCATCTCCAGCTTATCCAAAAACCAGCGTTTCCGGCGGGGTGGTTAAAAACTCTTCGAGCGAAATCCCATTGCCGCCGATAATCATGGCGCGGGATTTTTTGTATTCATCTTTAAAGGCCTGAAGGCCGGAAACTTTTCCCTGCCGTCCGCTTTTAATTTCGAGGGCAACCACATCGGTTCCAGATTGAAGGACAAAATCAACTTCGGCGGAGCGTTTACGCCAATAGGTGACACTGACCGGCTTATCCACCAACGAATTCAGCAGATAAGCGCCAACCGCATTTTCGACAATCCGCCCCCACCAGACCGGATCTGCCAAAGCCTGCTGATAACTTTTTAATGAAAGGCCGTTAATCAACGCGTTATTCCACAGAATCAGTTTCGGACTGCTTCCTCGCTTACGGATTTGTCCCATCGAAAAGAGCTCTAACCCGCTAATGAGATAGGCTTGCCCAAGAATCCGCAGATAGTGCGCAACGGTCGTCGTATTCCCCGCCTCCTGTAGCTGCCCGAGCATTTTGTTGTATGAAAAAATCTGCGAAGGAAAGGTTGCGGCCAGCCCGAACAGGTTATGCAAAAGTGCCGGTTTGGTGATTGGGTTTAGCTGGAGCACATCCTTGGAAATTACGGTTTCAATTAACGCATTGGTGATGTACTGCTTCCACTGGAAATCATCTTCTTTGAACACATTCCCGCCAGGATAGCCGCCAAAATAAAACCAGTCGTTTAAAGACCACCCAAACGCATCCGCACATTCTGAACAGTTCCAATGCGTAAACCGGTTCAGGAAAAACCGGCCGGCCAGACTTTCCGTCAAACCCTGATGAATCAGCAGAGCCGACGAACCAAGAATCAGCAACCGAATATCAGTAGATCGTTGATCCCACAAATATTTTATGCTTTCGCTCCAGTTCGGAACCTTCTGAATTTCATCCAGTACCAGCAAAACAGGATTTCCGGTCGAGCTAACCTTTTGTTCGGCCAATCGCCACTGATTTTCGATCCAATCCGCATCGGAAGGAAGCGGGGCATCTGCCGACGCATAAATCGATTCATGGGGAAACTTCGCCATGATCTGCTTAGCCGCCGTGGTTTTCCCCACCTGCCGAGGGCCGGAAATAACTTGGAAAACCGGCAGATTTCGCGATAGCGCATCATAAATCCGAGAAACGGAGTCTCTTATAAATGCATTCATAAAACGAGACTTACACCAGAAAACGCGCAGCCGTCAACAAATTACTCAATGACTGAGTATTTTTACTCAGTCATTGAGTAAGGGGTCAGATTTCGATCCGAAGGCGTTCGATGGAGCGGGCTTTGCCGGTTTTCATATCGATGTCAACGAGGGCGCCTTCAAAGGTGGGTTTGCCTTTGGCGACGTCGAATTTTTGCGGGACGCCGGTGATGAATTTTTTTATGACGGGTTCGACTTCGCGGCCAAGGACGGAATCTTTCGGGCCGGTCATTCCGAGGTCGGTGATGTATGCGGTGCCTTTTTCAAAGATCTGTTCGTCGGAGGTCTGGCAGTGGGTGTGGGTTCCGAATACGGCGGAAACGCGGCCGTCGAGAAAGCGGCCCATCGCCATTCGTTCGGAAGAGGCTTCGCCGTGGAAATCGACGAAAATCACTTTATTGCCGCCGAGCACGCCGTTGAGCATCCGGTCGGCCATTTGAAAGGGGCAGTCGTAATGGGGCTGCATGAAAACGCGACCGATCAACTGCATGACGACCAGCGGGCCTTCGGGGGTATCGACGCGAACCCAGCCTTTTCCGGGGGCTTCTTTACTGAAATTGGCGGGGCGGATTACCCGCTCTTCCATATCGATTCCGGCCACCATTTCCTTGCTGTCCCAGGCGTGATCACCGAGGGTGACGACGTCGGCGCCGGCATTCAGCAGCGCCGAGGTGATATCGGTGGAAGGCCCCCGCCCGGATGCGGCGTTTTCGCCGTTGGCTATGATGAAATCGGCGCGTCCTTCTTCTTTAAACTGCCGCGCAACGTGCACAAATGCCTGACGCCCCGGCTTTCCGACAATATCCCCGACCAGCAATACTTTCATAAGTCCTCGCTTCAATGATTGAGGCGCAGTCTACATAAAAGCCGTGCTGTGTCGAGCCGCTGCCCGGGCGTCTTCTGCAAATCACACGCTTATTTTGTGCGAACAACCTGCATTGCGGCCGCTACCGGAAGTTTATCCAGCGCAGCCAGCGGATCGGTTTTTTCTTCCGGCGGGACGGTTGCAGTTGCAGGAACAATAACCAGCGGCTCAACCGAACCTTTGTTCCGCATCAGCCAGGAATTTGCCCATACGGTTCCGTCGGCGGATTTCAGTTCGAGGTGGTAAAAGCCGTCATTCCAGACATCGGTGCTCACGGAACAGAGTCCGCGGGTATTCTGTTCGCGGTGGACAACGCCTCCGGAGGTATCCGCGATGGTGATCGAATAGCGCGAAGCCGGATCCGACGGGCTGAATAGCAGTTCGTCACTCTGCGAATTGAAAAAGGCCGGAACCGTTTTTCCGAATTCAACGAAATAGCCGGGATGAAACCCGTTTCCGGCGGAAACCAGTTTACGCGGAATGGATGGTTCTGCTTCCGAATCGGCGGAATATACCACGGCATCGCGCCGGAAAACGTCCTGTGGATTACTCCGGGCATTTGCTCCGGCGAGTTCTATCGGATTAAAAACCATCCCGTTTTTCTGGAGAAACTGCTCGTAGAGTACAGCACCGCCGGAATCGGTCAGCGCAAAGCGGTAAACTCCGTCGCTCCATTTGGAAAAATCATAGTTGCTTTCTTTCCTGAATTTTTCCCGCAGAGCGACCGGCTGTTCCGATTCGCCGTTTGTATACTGCATCACTTCCAGTTTCCCGCTCTTCCCTTCCGGCGGCAAAACGGTGAAGGTACCGTGAGCGACATCGAAAAAGATTTTCAGCGCACTTTGGGAGGCGGAGAGAAAATAGCCTTCAACAATATATTTATCCAGATGGTACAGATGCAGGTCGACGGCGTCGTTTCCGTTATGCAGCCGCCAGTCGGCCCATTTCCCGGAAATAACGGTCGGGATGAACGGATAGGGCTGGCCCGCAACCGAGGAAACATCCAACGTATCGGCTTCGTTCCATGCCGGGCAGAAAACACTTTCGGCAACATCGACGGAATCCTGCGTGCGAATGGTACTGCCGACAAACAGATTCTGTTTCCCGCTGAATATCGTATCAGCATTCCAGTCGCAGCTCACGCCGGCCTCGCCGGAGCGGTAAAACAGGTTGCCCTGCGCAAAGGTGTTCCCCACGTTTTCCAGTCCGAATTTTTCATTGAGAATAAAGGCGCATTTCATCACTTCCACATAACCGGATTCACGGCAGACAATTCCGCTGTGCCCGGAATAGAACCAGCAGCCCCCAAAATGCGCCTGTTCGGTTTTCACAATAGAGACGCACTCAATCTGCATTTTCTGCGCTTTGGCAGCATCATTCTGCGGCGCGCCGACAACCTGCGAGCTGTTCATCTCGAAATATTCGCACCCATCCAGACTGATGCCGGATCCGCCGCTGGTATTGCTGCGGTCGATGCACGTATTTTCAATAAAGACAAAATCGGAATCACCGACATGGATTCCGTTCCCGTCCGCCAGCGCATACAGCCCTTTCGCCCAATACCGGTTGACCTCCGAAATACGGCAGCCTCTGATTTCAAGCGCTTCAAGTTTTTCGCCGCGGATTCCGTCTTCGAGCATTCCGCGGATAGAACTGCTTGCAATTTTCAGGGTTCCGAAAACAGACTCGGCATACACCCCGTTCCCGCCGTCAACCAATTCGCACGAATTGATAATTCCCCCCGCGCAATTGCGGAAACTCACAACGCTGCCGGAACCTTCGCCGCTGATTTTAAGCCCCGAAAGGCTGCCGTTGTCGGCCGTAAAAGTTACATTGCCCAGAATACAGGGCGCATCGCCGCGGCCGTAACTGGCCAGCGTCACATTCGGTTCATTGACGGCAATGCCGTTGCTGAAAACAGAGCCGCATTTCAGCAGATAGGCCGCGTCAGGTTCAATATAGAGGGCGCCGAGATTATTCAAAGGCGCCGCCTCGGAACCATCCCCGCCGGACGGGGCGGCGGAATCGACATAATAGGTTTTGCCGATCGCCGAAAGTGCTGCAAAAACAGAAGCAAAAAGAACAACCCGCAATCGCCCGGCTTTACAGGCGCATGAACACGCATGTTTTTTCATTTGATCCCTCTCTTTTTTGCCGGTCAGACAAACGACACTTTCCGTTCAGCCGCGCTTACCCCCGCCATCGGCCAATCGGAACATCTTGGCAAACCACCGCAATTTCTATGCCGTGAACGCATTCATTTAAATGCTTTTAAGATTATTTTCTTTATGGAAATATTATTACAAAAAGATACGGATTTGCCGCCTGCCCGGAAACAAACCGTAAACGCCGGATGCCGACCGGGCGGCGTGGTGAATTCCCCTATTTTTTAGGATGAAAAATTTTTCGCTCTGCGATATCATGATTTAGATTTTGTTCAGGCAGTAACGAGGGTTTTTAGCATGATTGAGAGAATCCAATGGAAGCGTAATCTGGTCGGCGCCGCACTGCTCCTGCTTTTGGCAGGATGCGGCGCTTCCGACCCCGCAGTCGACTATCAAAAGGCAACCGCCCTGCTCAGCGGCGCAAATGCCAACCCGGCGCAGGCCTTCGCCCTGCTCACTAAAGCCGCAGAAGCCGGTCATGCCGACGCCATGCTGGAACTGAGCAACTGCTATATGTACGGCCGCGGAACCGATACCAGTACAGGGCAGGCGTTTCTTTGGATCCAGAAAGCGGCCGAAGCCGGAAACCCGAAAGCCAAAGCCGCCGCTGCCGTATTTTATCTGCAAGGAACCGGCACCAATCAGGACATCGAAAAAGCCATCGGGCTTCTTCACAAAGAATCCGCCGCCGGCAATGAACACGCCATCGCCCTGCTGGCCAACCTGTACGAAAAAGGGCTCGGTGTTCCGCAGGATCATAAAAAGGCGATGGATCTCCACCTGCTCGGCGCCAAAAAAGGCAGCCCTTCCTCCCTCTATTTTCTGGGTCGCTGCTATGCCGCCGGCCTCGGCGGCGTTGAACAGAACGACAAAACCGCCATCCAATGGTACACCGAAGCCGTCACCAAAGGTTCCGCCGCCGCCGCCGGAAAACTCGGGGCGTACTACCTCATGGGCAGGGGCGTTGACCAGAACATCGAAACCGGCATCAAATACCTCATACAGGGTGTAAAAGGCGAAGACGCCGATTCCATTCATAATTTCGGGGTGTGTTACGAACGCGGCATCGGCGTGGAGCAAAACCTTGAAACGGCAGCCCAGCTCTACCAAAAAGCAGCCGAAAAGGGCTGTGCCGAAGCGATGTATAATTATGCCGTCTGCCTCTCCGCCGGAAAAGGGGTCAAACGCAATGACGCCGAAGCCGAAAAATGGTTCGGGCGCGCAGAAGCCGGCGGTATTTCCAAAGACTGATAAAAACAACCTGAGCCGCAGACAAACACGGAAAAACACCGAGGGAAATCAATCCGTGAAAATCGGTGCTTATCCGTGGCGATAAAAATGCCCGCTATTTTCCGCTTCCGCTGAGCAGTTTGGCCTTTTCGACGAGCCGGATAAATTCGGCGCGGTAGCCGTGGGGGTCTTCGCCGCGGTTTTCCCGCGCCCTTTCCAGTACCCGGTCGTAACTGGCGTTGGCTTTGAATTCGGAGTCGCGCAGCAGCAGCCCAAATTCGGCGACGGCACCGGCAAATTCGAGGTTTCCGTGATCGATCACCCCGGAAATTCCTGTCTTTACGGTTTGAACGATCAGCTGGCTGTCGTCCGCATCCGGCGTTTTATAGCGCAGTTTGACGGTCATCAGTTCGTCGCTCGGAATGAGCTTTGTTTTCTGGTATTTCAGGTCGGCGAGCTCGGGCATTTTTTCATCGGAATCGGCCGGTATTAATTCATAGAGAGCGGTGACGGTGTGCCCCGCGCCGAGTTCGCCGGCATCGCGCTGGTCGTTATCAAAATCTTCGGTGGCGAGCATCCGGTTTTCGTAGCCGATCAGGCGGTAGGCTTTGACGTGCGCCGGGTTGAATTCGATCTGTAATTTGACGTCTTTGGCGATGGTTTTGAGCGTTCCGCCCATTTCGTTGACGAGCACTTTTTTGGCTTCGAGAATGTCATCGATGTAGGCGTAGTTTCCGCTGCCGTGCTGCGCCAGTTTTTCCATTTTGGAATCCTTATAGTTGTCCATTCCGAAACCGAGCACGGTCAAATAAATCCCGCTGTTCCGCTTTTTCTGAATCAGCCGGACGAGATCGCCGTCGGAACTGACACCGACGTTGAAATCGCCGTCTGTCGCCAGAATCACCCGGTTATTGCCCTCCTTAATAAAGCTCTCTTTCGCCGTTTTATAGGCCAGCTCAATCCCGGCTCCGCCGGCGGTCGATCCGCCCGCTTCGAGATTTTCGATGGCATTCAAAATTACCGTTTTATCCGACGTCGGAGCAAGCACCAGCCCGGCGGCCCCGGCATAGGCGACGATGGAAATACGGTCTTCCGGCCGCATCTGCTCAACCAGCAGCCGAAGCGAGGATTTGAGCAGCGGCATTTTATAGGGCGCATCCATCGACCCCGACGCATCCACTAAAAAAGTCAGGTTATTCGGCGGCAGATTTTCGGTCTCAATTTCCAGCCCCTGTAGGCCGATCAGCGCCAATTGGTGCGCTTCATTCCACGGGCATTTATCGACGTCCAGCGAAACCACCAGCGGGTGAATACCGTCGGGCTGCGGGTAATCGTACTGGAAATAGTTGACCATTTCTTCGATTCGCACGGCGTCCGGCGGCGGCAGCTGGTTGTGGTTTAAAAAACGCCGGACGTTGGAATAAGCCGCCGTATCGACATCGATCGAAAAGGTCGAAAGCGGACTCTGCATCGCCAGACAGAAGGAGTTTTCGATGATCGCGTCGTACTGCTCCGTATTAAACGGCAGCCCGGCCACCGCCGGTTCGGGCGCATCGACTTCCAGCAGCATCGTTTCCGGCATCGCCGCAAATTTCGGGGTTCGTTTCTTTTCCTTACCGATCCCGACCTTCACCTGTTTCAATTCCATTCTCGGCCGCATTACCGGCGCAGGCGGCTCGAAAGCCATATCCTGTTTTTGAACCACCGTGAAAATGACGTAGCTTCCGGAAATCAAAAGGAAGAGCGTGGTCAAAACACCCGAAGCCAGCGCCGCCTTGAACTGCGGACTGAACCATATTTTTTCAAAGGTGTTTTTCGGCGCCGTATCGCGCACCCGCACCGACCGCCACGGGCTCAGTTTTACCGGTGCCGGAGCAGCTTCCAGCGCAGTACCCAGCAGTTCAATCACCGCCTTTTCCGCGGCCAGTTCCGCCCGGCACGCTTCACAGCCCGCCAAATGGGCCTCTATTTTCCTGAAATCGGATGCTTTGAGTTCGCCGTGCAGATAGGCGCTCAGTTTCTTTTCAACCTGTTTACATTTTTTCATGCGACCACCCCCGCCTGACGCAGGCTTTTGGTGAGCTTCTGTGTTGCCGTGTGAATCAACGTTCCGACGTATCCCTCCGACCGCTTCAAAACACCGGCGATTTCCTTGTACGACATCCCCTCCTGCAGCCGCAGCACCAGCACTTCGCGCTCTTTCGGCTTCAGCGAATTCAGGTGCTGCATCACAATCACCTGTCTTTCATTCCGTTGGTTTTCCTCCTCCGGATCCGCCTCAAAAACATCCGCCTGTTCGTGCTGTCGTTCGTGCAGCAGTTTCCGGCGGGATTCCCTGCGGATATAATCCACCGCCGCATTGTGAGTTGTGCGGAAAAGCCAGCCCTTCACCTTCACCCCGCGCTGCATCACGCTGCCCCAGTTTCCGTACAGCCGGATAAACGCCTCCTGCACAACATCCTGCGCAGCCTCTTCATTATTCAGCACACGGGTTGCATATCTCAAAAGAGCGCCTTGATATTGCTCCATAACACCCTCCAGATTTTCAGGGTTCGGAGAATCAGAAAGCCGGTCAGACGGATTTTCAGGGGCCTGCCCCCAAACTCTATTTTCCGAATCGTTCATTCAAAAACCTCTAACCGGAATTCCCGTTCACTCCGCCAGCCGCCCGACCGGCACCTTAGATACGCCTGTGAAGCGGCCCATCTTTGCAAAAACAGAAAAAAAGTGCGCGGAAAAAGCCGCGGGGAAAAACCGGGCGCGATTTTTACTGCCGTCCCGACCGGAAATAAGGGGTGGGGGGCGCGGGGGGAGGGAGATCTGAGATCTGAAATTTGAAATTTGAAAAAGGCACAAAAAAGCGGCGCAAGGAAAAGAGGGAGGGAAAACCTTGCGCCGCCAGCTAATAGCTATGTTACGTATTTATTAGCAACGCCCGTGCCATGTGGATAGACGGTGTACAATTTCGCCGAATTTTATTCCTTTTCGCCGATCTTTTCCGGAAACAGGAAATCAGCCGCCAAATGCCGAAAGTGAAATTTCCTAAAAATGAGAGCTGTTTTTTAGAAAAAAGAAACGGCGTAAGGAAAAGAGGGAGGGAAACCTTACGCCGTTTTGCTCTATGAGCTATATACACACATAACGCCGCCTATCCGTTTTTGTGGACAGCAGTGTATAATTTTTTTCGGCAAAATCTATTTTCCTGTTTCCCAATGAAAAACAGCGATATCTCGCCTGCACACGATTTGGTTGTTCGCCAGACCGCAATCCTCTATCGTGCTCAAAATTTTGCAGGGGGAAACATGACGTTGGGCGACTATTTAAAGCGGGTATTGGCAACCATTTTACTGCTTCTTTTGATTTGGGCGCTTTGGTCGGCGCGCTCCATTCTCGTCCTCGCCTTCGCCGCCGTTGTACTTGCTATCGCTATCGGGCAGCCGATGCTTTTCCTGCAAAAGAAAGGGCTGAAACGCGGCCCGGCTGTTGCGCTGGCGATCCTTTTCAGCCTGGCCGGAATCGGGCTGCTTTCGGCGTGGATTATCCCGACGCTGGGCAGAGGCGTGGTTGAACTGGTCAACGATGTTCCGGCGGCGGTTGAAAAAGGAAAGACCGCTTACGGGAAATGGCGGGATGCCACCCCTTCGGTGCAAAAAATTTTTCCGGCAGTGCCGCAGGCCTATTCGGACATCCCGCTCGATTCCGACGATATTAAGGGCCTATTCAACTGGCTGGTTAAATCGGGCATGGCGGTCGCCCCGGATCTGCTCGGCGGATTGGGGCTTATTGCCGGTATTCTTGTCAATCTGGGCCTCGTGCTGTTTATCGCCGTGTTTTTCCTGCTCGAACCCGGGAGCTATTTGAAAGCCGTTCTGTACTGTATTCCGCCGCGCAGCCATGAACGGACAAAACAGATTTTCAACACCCTTTACTCCACTCTCACCAAATGGCTGCACGCGCAGCTCTTTTCCGTGACGGTGATTGTGCTGCTGGTCTGGATTGTTTTGGGCCTTATTTTACGGATGCCGAATGCCATGGTGGTTGCGCTGTTTGCCGGTTTTGCCACCTTTATTCCGAATATCGGCGCCGTACTTCCGATCATTCCCATCACCATTTTCACCCTCGCTTATTCCGACCCGCACAAACTGCTGCTTTACCTCCCCGTTTACCTTTTCATCCAGTTCCTCGAAAGCAACGTCATCACACCGCAGGTGGTGAAAACCCAACTCAATATTCCCGCCGGATTTCTGCTCCTGTTCCAGCTGCTGATCACGATGATGCTCGGCGCATTGGGGCTGGTTCTGGCCGTTCCGATTCTCGCCTGTCTGATTGTCTTCGTCCGCGAAGTTTATTCCTACGACGTCCTCAAACTCCGCCACATCAATATCCTCCTCGACTGAAATGAACCCGCTGCGCCAGACCTGTATTGAACGGGCGGTTTCCGCGACGCAGGACTGCCTCGTGGTCGGCGCGGGAATCAACGGCGCGGTCGCCGCTGCGGCACTCTCCGGAAAGGGCGCGAAAGTCACCGTGATTGATAAGGGCGATTTTGCATCGTGCACTTCGCAGGAGAGTTCGAACCTCGCGTGGGGCGGTATCAAATATCTCGAAAACTACGAATTCAAACTGGTGTGGGATCTGTGCAAAAGCCGCAACCACTTAATGAAAGCCTATCCCAGCCAGGTGCGCGAAATCCGCTTTTTCACCAGTATCGCCAAAGGGTTCCGCAAGCCGCGGATGGTGCTCTATTTCGGCGCCCTGCTCTACTGGTTTATGGGCCGCTGTAAAACCCGTCCGCCGCGCCTGCTCAGCCGCAAAACAATTGAAGCCGAAGCCCCGATGGTAAATACCGCTCCGCTCGCCGGGGGGATTGAATATTCCGACTGCTATTTCGCCGAAAACGACGCCCGTTTCACCTTCGGTTTTATCCGCCGCGTTCTCCGCAAAAAAAACAACGCCGTCAATTATATGGAACTCATCGACGCCGAATTCGCCAACGGACTCTGGCGCGCAAAACTGAAGGATCATATTTCCGGCGGAGAAATCACCGTGAATGCCCGCTCGCTGATTAATGCGGCCGGGCCGTATGCCGACAAACTCAACGCGCGGCTCCGTATCGAAAGCCCGTTCAAACATATCTTCTCAAAAGGGGCGCATATCATCGTCCCGCGCGTCACCAAAACCCAAAATGTACTCACCTTTTTCGCCTCCGACGGACGGCTCTTTTTTATGATCCCGATGGGCAGCTGCACCTGTATCGGAACCACCGACACCCGCGTCGATAACGAAACCGCCGAACCGACCGAAGATGACGTCGCCTTTCTGCTCGAAAACACAAATACACTGCTTTCCCTCGAAAAACCGCTGACCGTTGAAAACGTCATTGCAAAACGCTGCGGCGTCCGACCGCTGGTAGTTCGAAAAGAAGCCGATGTCGGCAACGCAGAATGGACGGTGCTTTCGCGCAAACATGAAATCGACATTCACCCCGAAAAAAACATGTTCACCATTTACGGCGGAAAACTGACCGACTGCCTCAACGTCGGCGAAGAGGCCGCCGAAATCATCCAGTCCTTCGGCGTCCCCCTCTTCCAAACCCTCGAAAAATGGTACGGCGAAGCTTCGGCCAATAAAAAAGCGCGGTTTGAATCGGAGGCCAAAAAACTCAAACTGCCCGCGGAACAGACCGCCGCCCTTTGGACGCGCTACGGCAAAGAGGCGATGCGCTGCCTTGGAAAAATTAAGGCCGATCCCGCCGCCGCCAAACCGCTGATGGCCGACTACTGCCGCGCCGAAATCGAATGTATGGCCGAAACCGAAATGATTCTCCGGCTTGATGATTTCCTGCGCCGACGCACCCGGCTCGCCCTCACCATCCACCCCGCGCGCCTGCACTGCGACCCCGCGTTCAAAGAAGTTTCCGCCATCCTTTTCGGCTCCGCCCCGAAAAAAACTCCCCCGAAAAACACGTGCACACAAACGGAATTGCGAATTTAGAAAGATTCTAAATTTACTATCTTTGCATTGTAAGATATAGTCGGTTCCATTCGAGGATCAAATGAAACCGCTGGAGACCAAATTCGCCCCTGCTGAACGAGCAGATGCTGCACAGATTGAACACGATGCGGAAATGCTGGCCCGTACCGGATTGGTTGACCACGTCACCCACGTCATCCCCTCCATTCTGCTGATCCTCAATAAAGAACGGCAGGTCGTTTACAACAACCGGCGGCTGCTCGAACTGCTGGATATTTCGGACAGCCACAACGTACTGGGTTTAAGGCCGGGCGAACTGCTCGACTGCATCCACGCTTACGAACGCGGCTGCAGCGGCTGCGGTACAACCGAGTTTTGCGCGGAATGCGGCGCCGTTAAGGCCATCCTCAAATCACAGCGCGAAAAGGTCGGCGTCGAAGCCGAATGCCGCATCACCACCAACTCCGGCGGCGCATACGAACTGAAAGTCTGGACCTCGCCCTATAATTATAAAAACGCCGAATTCACTGTTTTCAGTATTGTCGATATCCGCCACGAAAAACGGCGGCAGGTACTCGAACAGACCTTTTTTCACGATCTGGCCAATATGCTCACCTCCATTTCCGGGCACTCCACCCTGCTCGAACTCGGCGAAAACGAAGACGATACGCGCGATTCCATCCGGGCAATCCGAACCGCCGCCCGCCAGCTCACCGCCGAAGTCGCCTCGCACCAGAAACTGTTGCTTGCCGAAAAAGGCGAACTCGTGGTCAACATCTCCCACTGCATCAACTCGGTTAACTTAATCACCGATTTAATCCAGCTCGCATCCCGCAACGGCATCACCCGCTGTATTCAACTCGCCGAAGATTCCGACGAATTTGAAATCGACACCGACCGGACTCTCCTTTTCCGCATCCTCTTCAATATGCTCAAAAACGCCCTCGAAGCCTCCACCCCCGAAGAGGTCGTAACCGTGCGCTGCAAACAGGAAAAAAACACCGGTGTTTTCAGCGTACACAACCCCAGGTTTATCCCCCGCCCCGTCCAGCTTCAGATTTTCCAGCGCTCTTTCACCACCAAAGGAAGCGGCCACGGACTCGGCACCTACAGTATGCGGCTCTTCGGCGAAAAATACCTCAACGGAAAAGTCGGCTTCATCACATCGAAAGAATCCGGCACCACCTTCCACATCACCCTGCCCCTGACTTTTGGTGATCCGAAATGAACTGAACGTGCTCGCGGTAGCCACCGGCACTTGAAATGCCGTAATGGAGGGCGAGGCTCTGTCCGAGCCACTGCTCAACAGAATACGGCTCCGACGAAAAGGCGCCCTCCAAAAAATATTGCCGGTGGTATAAATCAGCAGCCTGCCGCCGCTTTATAAAACGTCATCGAGTCGGATTTGGTGCAGCCGCCGGCGCAGGCGGTTTTGCAGGGCAGTTCAATTTTGGTGATCCGGCCTTTGTTTTCGAGCAGGTCGAGCATCGGGCGCAGCGCACTGGATTCAATGTCGAGCGCGAGGCTGATTTCCTGTACGGAAAGAGCCCCGCGTTCGTTCAGCAGGCTGAGGATTCCGCTAAGCATTTTTCCGGGGGGCTTTGTTCCCTGCAACCCGCAGGCCGACATAAAACAGAACCAGTATGGTGAAACAGAGCGCAAGCCAGCCGGCGGATGCAGACGGATTTACGGTGAATGTCGCCAACTGGAAATAGCCGGTTGCAATCACCCAGGCCAGCACGGTCAGGTAGGTGATGGCGAAGAGCATCCAGCGCAGTCCGAGTTCGCGCCCAATGGCCGCCAGCGCCGCGACGCACGGGCAGTAAATCAGGATGAACAGCAGATAGGCGTAAGCGGCTTTTGTTCCGTGTTCACCGAACCGTTCGATCATGGTGGAATACGATGACTGCTCGGTTTCCTCCATTTCGTGCATCGCGCCGGAGAGGCCGAGCGGATCTTTGAGCCCGTCCCAGAATCCTTCAAACCCGGAGGGAATTGCGGCGAAGGCGTCGATGATTCCGGCCCAGAAATCAAATTCCGCCCCGTTATTTTCGGCGGCGATTTCACCCTTATTTTCGGCGGATTCGAGCTGGGCATAAATGGAGTCGAGCGTTCCGACGACCGCCTCTTTGGCAAAAATACCGGTGAAAAGTCCAACGGTGGCCGGCCAGTTTTCATCCTGAATTCCCATCGGGCGGAAGACCGGGGTAACGGCGCGGCTCATGGCGCTGAGCACAGAGTTTTTCGAATCGTTGTTTCCGAAGGAGCCGTCGGTTCCGAGCGAATTGAGAAAGCCGAGTACGGCGACGATGAGCAGAATCACTTTCCCGGCTTTAATGAGGAAGGATTTGAGCCGGTGCCAGGTGTGGTACATCACGCCGCTGAGGGTGGGCATGTGATACGGCGGGAGTTCCATCACAAAACTGGTTGCTTCGCCGCGCAGCAGGGTGCGTTTGAACAGCAGGCCGGTTATCACGGCGAGTCCGATGCCGATGAGGTATATGCTGAAAATGATGACGCCGCCGCGCTGCGGGAAAAAGGCCGCCGCAAACAGCGTATAAACCGGAAGGCGCGCGCCGCACGACATAAAGGGGTTCATCAGCACGGCCAGAATACGGTCGCGTCGGCTTTCAAGCGTACGCGTCGCCATAATTCCCGGGACGTTGCAGCCGAAACCGACAAGCATCGGGATGAACGCTTTGCCCGGCAGTCCAATGGTGCGGAGAAAGTGATCCATTACAAATGCCGCGCGCGACATGTAGCCGGAGTCCTCCAAAAAGGAGAGGCAGAGGAAAATAAAAAATATCGGCGGAATGAAGGTTGAAACGGTTTGAATCCCTCCGCCGATTCCCTCCGCCAAAATGGCGACGAGCCACGCGGGGGTATTTATTGAATTCAGCAGGTGAGCAAATCCGTCAACAAAAATGGTTCCGCAGAGTCCGTCGAAAAAGTCAATGAACGGACCGCCGACGTTGATGGTGATCGCAAAGACCAGATACATCACAAAGAAGAAAACGGGGAAGCCGAGCACCCGGTTGAGCACAATCCGGTCAACGGCATCGGAAAAGGTTTTGCGCATTTTATCGCTGCCGGCCGTGACATCGCGCGCGAGGCCGTGAATAAAACCGTAACGGCCGTCGGCAATAATCATGTCCGTATCTTCGCCGACAATCCGCTCCACCTTTTTAAGTTCAGCGGTGAGGTCGGGCAGCAGGGCTTTATCCGCGCCGATGATTTCCATCGCCAGTTCATCTTTTTCGAGCAGCTTGATGGCCAGCCAGCGGGGGGACACCTTATTGCTGAGCGCAATATCGCCCAAACTCAGTTCGAGCGAACGCAGCACTTTTTCAATGTCTTTTTCGTAAGCCACCCGGACGCCCGGTGTATGATGCGTTTTGCTGATTTTGCAGATGGAATCCTGCAGCTCTTCAATACCCCGTTTTTTTGAGGCGACAATCGGGATCACCGGGCAGCCGAGATGTTTCGCGAGGTGTTCAAGTTCGATGCGAATACCGCGCTGTTTCGCCATATCCATCATATTGAGCGCCACCACCACCGGCACGTCCATTTCGAGCAGCTGCGTTGTGAGGTAAAGGTTGCGTTCGAGGTTCGAGGCGTCGATTACATTCACGACCACATCGGGCGTATCGAACAGGATATGCTTGCGCGCCACCTCTTCATCGGGCGAAAGCGCGGAAAAGGAATAAATACCGGGAAGATCGGTGGCCTCGACCGTCGCATCGCAGTGCGTGTATTCGCCGATGACGCGCTCAACGGTAACCCCCGGCCAGTTTCCGACGC
Organism: Kiritimatiellales bacterium; assembly: GCA_003252225.1. GTDB lineage: Bacteria > Verrucomicrobiota > Kiritimatiellia > Kiritimatiellales > Pontiellaceae > Pontiella. The sequence goes on from QKFE01000070.1 coordinate 28,120, forward strand.
GCTGCCGCGCACCGGTGAGGGCATTAAAGACGGTGGTTTTCCCGCAGTTCGGGTTACCGACGAGGGCGATCTTCAGACTGCTCATTTTTCGCCGACCTCAAACGCATCGGCTTCATCGGAGCGCAGAACCAGCCGCGAACCTTTCACCTCAATTTCAATCGGACCGCCGAACGGCGCTTTGCGCACAACGGTGAATTCCGCGTTTTTCGTCAGCCCCATCCGGAGCAGTTTCTGGCGATATTGGGGGTCGCCGGTGGAAAACCCTTCCACGATACCGACATCGCCGACTTTCATCTTTCTAAGCTTCATAAATCCTCAAGTCCGTTCTAAAAAAACAGCCCCAACTGAACCGTGAAAACATCCCCCCTCGCATCGTCGTCCAGTTCATCGAGATGCATATACTCCGCCGCAAACGCGGCATTTTCATGGAAATCATACGCAATCACTGCGCCATAGGCCTGCCCCGGAAACTTATCGCCGAATTTGAACAGGGAGCGGTCGTACGCCGCATACAGGTCGTCACTCGTCTCATATTTCAGCCCGACGGCAACTTTATCGTGAACCTGCACCGCGCCCTCCAAATGGAAGGCCGCCGGGCGATATCGCCCGCCGCCCAGCAGATAATCCTCCACGGCCGACGCATACTCCGCACCGAACGAAAAACGGCCCAGATAGAGGTTGGCGAAAATGCCCGCGCCGCCGACCGTTTCATAGCCCGGACTGACGGACAGGGTTTCGCCGACCTGCCCGTAGTTGTAAGTTTCCATCAGGTCGGAAAGCCAATAGGCGCCTATTTTAAACGGCTCAACCGGAATAAAGGTTACGGAGGAAAACCAGTCCGAAACCGTCGAATCACCCACTGCATTTGTTTCGCCGGCTGAGTTGATTTCATATCCGTCGGTGTCGCCCTGAAAAGCGCCGATATTCACATCAAACCACCCGAAATCCGCCCCCAGCATTCCGGCCGTTTTATTCATTTCCATCAGTTCCAGCGTGAGCGGATCAGAAATAAAGACCGATTCAAAATTGCCGACCGGCTGATAAAAGCGGCCGACGATAAAATAGAACGGAATGGAATCCGAAGCGCCCAGCCCGATATAGGCTTCATCCACATTATCGTCTTCCCGCGAATCCTGTTCCCACAGCAGCCCGACATGCCCCCAAAGCCAATCATTCATCGCAGCTTCGAGGTCAAATGCCACGGTGGCAACCACGATATCACTCTCGTTTTCGCCCCCTATTTTAGCCGCGGAACCTTCCATTTCGAGCAATACGCCGTATTCCAGCGATTCAAAAATATTGGTGGCCCAGCCCGGAATCTGCTCGTGCCCGAAGGGCCGTTCCGGCTTTGCTGCCGGTGTCGTCAGGCAGCATATAAATAAGAGTATCGTAATTAGCGCCGATTTCATCATCCCCTATCCCATCAAACAGTTCTGGCCGGTATCGACTACATAGCGGTATTGCTTCCCGCAATGGATCACCACTTCCTTCTGGCCCTTTTTCAGGATTTTGAAATCAATCGCCATTTCGCCGTAGCCATCATGCTCAATCAGCATGTTGTACAGCGCGTTAATCCGCTTTTTAACCTCTTCGTGGCAATCGGCCATTTTTTAGTTCCTGCTAAAAATTGCGGCTAATTTAGATATTATCTTATTTGGGTCAACCCAATTCGCCGCCTTTTTTCGGTCTGCCTAACATTTTATCAGGGCACGTTCGCAGAAAGCGCCTTTTTAAAACTGAAAACGGAAATGACTCACCACGAATCGGCACGAATTGAAACAAATCGCCAATAATAGAGGGTTTTCTCAGTCACAGCCTTTGGTTTCGGCAGTCACTCTGCCGATGAGTTCCTCGTTTTTGTAAAACGTTCTTCATTCGTGATTATTCGTGTCGATTAGTGGTTCCATTCACGAATTTAGGTTTAACCCTTCCGGAAACGCCGCCAATACAGACCGGCGCGTATCCCTTCTTCAAGAATATTGCCGGCAATCGCCGCCGCCGCGCCCAGTTTAAAAATACCGACCGCCACAAAAGCGGAAGGCAGCATGACCGATTCCGAAATCAGCAGACAGAGCACGAAATATTTCAGCAGTCCCATGCAGCGCAGCGTTGTGCCCAGCGTGGTGTTATTCACCCGAACCAGCGTCAGCACCGCCAGCAGAATGCCGACCAGCCGCACGTTGCTTAACAGGGCGATATCCTCCGCCCGCATATAAATCCGCAGCACCCATTCCGGGAAGGCGGCCAGAAAAAACATGCCGGGAAGCAGCGCAACCAAACTCACCCAAAGCGCCGTTCCCGTCCACATCCGAATACGCTTCGGGCGCTTTGCGCCGACCGCGCGGCTCACCATCACCGACGCCGCCCCGACTGTTCCGGCCATGCACAGCAGAAACAGGCTCTGTATTTTTATGCCCACGTTAAACAGCGCCACCTCCGCCGTACCGCACCGCACCACCATCCCGTTCAAAATGAGAATACCGCCGAACCAGATCAGCCACTCCAGCACCGTCGTCATGCCCAGCGCGCCGATCCGCGAAAAATAATACCGGAATCCCGTTTCGGCACACGGCCGGTTCAGATGATAGGCCGACCGCCGCATCCACATCATCGAAAGCAGAAAAAGAGCGCTCGCCGCCATACTCGCTACGCTCGACCACGCCGCGCCGTTAATCCCCAGTTCAGGGAAACCCCACTTCCCGAAAATCAGGGCATAATTTCCCGCCACATTCAGCGTTGCCATCATCACCGAAGAAATCATCACCACCCGCGTATGCGTATGCGCCGCAAACGCCGCATTGAGCATCGACTGCAGCGGCGAAATAATCAGGAATCCGCAGAAGATTTTCGTGTACCCCATCGCCAGCCGGAGCACCTCGCCCTCCAGCCCCATCAGCGCATAAATAAACGGCGTCAAATACCACGCCAGCGCCGCAACCAGCGGCCCCGTCAGCAACCCCAGCTGCAATCCGCTCAGCACCGCTTTCCCCGAACGCGCATGCGCCTTCGTCCCCAATTCCGACGAAACCGACGCATTCAGACCGAACGAAAGACCGTTGCCGATAATCAGGAAAAAGTGCATCACGGTGGATGCCACGCCCAACGCGGCCAATGCATCCAGCGAAATACGCCCGACCATCGCCGCATCCGTATTCGCCACCACCGTCTGCGAAAGACTGCTTAATACCAGCGGCCAGCCGATCTGTAGAATCCGCCGCGCCGCCCGCCCTTTCCGAAACTGTCTGAACACCCGAAACATTCGTCACCCGAAAAAGAAGCTTGATAACGCAAACATCCGCCAAAGGCAAAGCAAACAAGATCCGAACCGTCCCGGTTTTGCTGAAAATACACGAAGTGCTTTGAAGCACGGTTCAATCGCCGCTTTCAGCAGCGCTGTATTAAAGTCCGCGCTCCCCCTTCCCCCGCACCCCCATCCCCCACACTTCGGTCAGGTTGATCCCCGTTGATACAGCTCTT